>JANTHT010000087.1 GCA_024762235.1 Sulfurospirillum sp. | reverse complement strand
GTCTCTGTCATCGAGCGGGTCGAAAAGGTGAAGGAGAAGAAGGAAGCGTACGAGAAACGCTACATCACCAAAGACAGGCGCGCCGGGGAGCCTGATACCAGAAAGATCAAAGTCGAGCGCAGGAAGCAGGGGAGCGATCGCAGAAAGAAGTTCTACGGAAGCAGTGAAAAACTTGAAAAGATAAAAAATACCTTGCAAAAAGCGGCTAAAACGGATGCTTCAATCATGTTACTCGGAGAGAGCGGTGTGGGCAAAGAGCTCTTTGCGAGATATATCCATGAAGCGTCGCCGCGTTATGCCGGGCCCTTCATCGCAATCAACATGGCCGCAATCCCCGAAAATCTTCTGGAGAGTGAACTCTTCGGGTATGAAAAGGGAGCGTTTACCGATGCTACCGCACAAAAGATCGGTCACTTCGAGAGCGCACACAAGGGGACACTCTTTCTCGACGAGATAGGGGAGATGCCTCCGGCACTGCAGGCGAAACTGCTGCGTGTGATCCAGGAGCGTGAGATCGTGCGGGTCGGGGGTACGAAACCGACGCGTATCGATGTGCGCATCGTCTCCGCGACCAATGTCAATATCACCGAAAAGATCAAAAACAAGCAGTTCCGTGAAGATCTCTATTATAGATTAAATACAATTCCTGTTAAAATAGCGCCGCTCAGAGAGCGCAAAGAGGAGATACTGGATATCGCGACCGAATATCTCTACCGCACATGCCGCCAGTACGATCTGCCCTACAAGCAGCTCAGTGACGGAGCGAAAGAGGAGTTGCTGGCCTACGACTGGCCGGGCAATATCCGTGAACTGCGTTCGGTGATCGAACGTGCGGTGATACTCAGCGACGGCGAGATGATAGAGCCGGAAGATCTGGGACTCGATATCCGCATCGGCGCGCTATAAAAATGAACAGAGGATGAAGATGAGAAAGTTTAACGTTGCAGTTGTAGGAGCCACCGGTGCCGTGGGTGAAGAGTTTTACAGACTCTTTGAAGAGTACGATTTCCCGATCGCGAAACTGGTGCCGCTGGCAAGTGCCAGAAGTGTCGGCAAAGAGATCGAGTATGCGGGCAAATCGATCAAAGTGCAGGAGTTGACACACGATATATTCGAGAAAGAGGAGGTCGATATCGCATTTTTCTCGGCAGGCGGGAGTATCTCTGCCAAATTTGCCGATTCGGCCGTCGAAGCGGGCGCCGTCGTGATCGACAACACCAGCCACTTCCGTATGGACCCTGAAATTCCCCTGGTAGTACCCGAAGTCAACCCTGAAGATATCAGACTCTGGAAAAACAGAGGAATCATCGCCAATCCCAACTGCTCGACGATCCAGATGGTGCAGGCGCTCAAGGCACTCGACGATCTCTACGGCATCGTGCGTGTCGATGTCAGCACCTATCAGGCGACCAGCGGCGCAGGCAAGGCGGGCATGGAAGAGCTGGTGCAGCAGATGCAGGACTTTTTCGCATTCAGACTCGACGAGAGCAAGCATGAAGCGTTTCTCCATCAGATCGCACTCAATGTCATCCCGCAGGTCGATGTCGCGATGGAAAACGGTTTCACCAAAGAGGAGATGAAGATGGTCAACGAGACCCGCAAGATTCTGCATAAAGATATCGAAGTGGCGGCCACCTGCGTGCGTGTACCGGTGCTGCGCAGTCACAGCGAATCGATCACCGTCACTTTCGGTCAAGAGGTGAGTGTCGATGTCGATGCAGCGCGACGGGCATTTGAGGCGTTCGAGCATCTCGTCGTGCAGGATGACCTGCCAAATGGCGTTTACCCGATGCCGGTGACAGCTACCGATACGGATCTGACCTATGTAGGAAGGATAAGAAAAGATATTTTTAGAGATAATATACTCCATTTTTGGAACGTCGCGGATCAGGTACGTGTGGGCGCGGCGACAAATTCACTGCGCATCGCGCAAAAGTGGATCGAACTGGAGGAGTAGATGTCTCATGAAAAGCAAGAGGAAGTAACCACAACAGAGAAACCGCAATCGTGGATTGAGCGCACTTTCGAAAGTGTTTTGTGGCAGACGCGTTTTTTTGTGCTGTTTGCCGTCATCTTCAGCATGCTGGGAGGGATCGCCCTCTTTGCCGTAGCGAGCTTCGATATATGGGATGTCGTCGTGATGGTTTTCAATACATACGCACAACACCTGCATCCCGAACATCTGCATGAAGAGATAGTCAGCGGTCTGATCGGTGCGGTCGACCTCTATCTGATGGCGATCGTCATGTTTATCTTCGGGTTTGGACTCTATGAACTCTTCATCTCGGAGATCGATGTGGCCAGAGGCGGCGCATCGAGAATACTGGAGATTCATTCCCTCGACCAACTCAAAGACAAACTTGCGAAGGTGATCGTCATGGTCCTGGTGGTCAGTTTCTTCAAGCGAGTGCTCCATACCCCCTATGAAGGGGCGCTCGAGATGCTCTATTTCGCCGGTTCGATACTGGCGCTCTCGATAGGGCTCTATTTTTTACACAAAGGCGGAGATCATTAATGAGTGATAAGATATTCGTAGATGCATGTTTCGGAAAACCGACGCCCTACACACCGGTGTGGATGATGCGCCAGGCGGGGCGGTATCTGCCTCAGTATATGAAAGTACGGGAAAAAGCGGGCAATTTTCTCAACCTCTGCCACAATCCCGAACTGGCGGCGGAAGTGACACTGCAGCCGGTCGACATCGTCGGTGTCGATGCCGCGATACTCTTTTCGGATATTCTGGTTGTACCCAACGAAATGGGCATGGAGCTGGATTTTATCAAAGGAGAAGGCCCTGTCTTTGCCAATCCCGTTCGTGATGAAAAAGCGCTCGACGCACTGATCGGCGCGGAAGAGGCGGCGGATAAGCTGACCTATGTCTACGATACGATCAAACTGGTACGTGAACGTCTCGCAGACGACAAGGCGCTGATCGGTTTTACGGGTGCACCGTGGACGCTCGCGACCTACATGATCGAAGGGCAGGGGACCAAAACCTACAACATTTGCAAAAAACTGATCTATACCGAACCGGAATTTATGCATAAACTTCTGGCGAAAGTGACAGAAGTGGTCAAATACTATCTTGAAAAACAGATTGAAGCGGGTGTGGATGTGGTGCAGATCTTCGACTCATGGGCGGCAGCGCTGGAAAAGTCCAAATACATGGAGTTCAGCTGGCCCTACATGAAAGAGATCGCAGCGCACATCAAAGCGAAATATCCGCATATCCCGATCATCATGTTCCCCAAGGGGATTCCTGCCTATCTGGACGAGATCGACGGGGATTTCGATGTATTCGGTGTAGACTGGTCGACGCCGATGGCGCTTGCCAAAGAGAAACTGGGAGAGCGTTACGTCCTTCAGGGCAACATGGAACCGTGTCGTCTTTACAGCAAAGAGGCGACCTATGAGTGCGTCACTTCCATCGCCGAGACAATGAAAGAGGGCAGACATATTTTCAATCTTGGACACGGGATTTTACCCGACGTTCCGGTGGAAAATGCCAAATATTTCGTATCTCTTTGCAAAGAGGTGAGCAAACGCGCTTAATCGATCACGGGCACCTGTGGCGGTGTTTTCCCGCTGTCGTGTGTCTGAGGTGAAGCGGGCGGTGTTTGATCTCCGCCGCTACTGCTGCTTCCGCCACAACCTGTCAATACCAAAACTACTGTCATAATTATTAAATATCTCATTTTTTACTCCTCTGTGAAATCTTGTAATGCACGGTAGGTTATCACTCCGTTGGAAAAGAAGGCGACATACGTCTGTCCGTTCATGTCAAACAGCAATCCTCTCTGATAAGAAATATAGTTCTCTTTTTTGCCTTCCATCGGCGGTCTGTAGGTTTTGATCGTATCTCCGGCAATCCGGAAAAGACCCAGATAGTTGCCCATACCGTATCTGTATCCGTCGTTCATGCGGTAAGGGAATGCGAAGCGTTTGTCGCTGTCACGGTATGCCAGCGCTTTGGGATTGTATTCGATCTCGCTTTGGGTGTAGTTGCCCGGAAGTGTGTAGCTGTCCAGAGAGAGAGGGTGTGCAAAATCGCTGACATCGAAAAGTTCCAGTTTCAGTCCTGCTACCTGACCGTCGGGTGTGGCGTCGCGTCCGAACCCCAGGATCAGGTTTTTGCTGATCGGGTGCAGATAGGAGGAGAAACCGTCGATTTGCAGTTCTCCTGCTTTTTTCGGATGTGCCGGATCGCTCAGGTCAATGGTATAGAAAGGATCGGTACGCTTGAATGTGACGACATACCCCCGGTTCCCCAGAAATCTGACACCGTGGATGGTTTCGCCAGCTTTGCCCAGGCCGCTGAGTACACCCTGGATGACCAGTGCATCCTGAAAAGTTTTGAGAGTATAGAGCGTGTTTCTGGTATTGTTTTGCCACGAATTCCCTTCCGTCACGGCGATACGGAGTGTAGCGTTGTAGTCACTGAGGCTGAACCGATTGAGCGGTTTGCCCCGAACAAAACCGCTTGCCTGATATCCGAGTCTGTCTCCTAGCGTGAATTTGTAGAGTGCCGAACGCAGTGCGTAACTGTCGAAACTCTCAAAAATCGGGTATCGGGAAGAGACCAGATAGAGTGCGTCTGTGGAAGCGTAGACGGTATCGCTGTATCCGAGAACGGAGCTGCTCTGTGTAAGCGCACCGCCGGCAATGTCGATTTTGGAAACGGTGGTGATGAGCGGTTCCTGATCTTTTTTGTCCGATGCAAAGAGTGTTTCCGGTTTGATCAACGGTTTTTCTGTTGTCTGGTCTATGGCAAATTTCGGTATCAGGTTTTCGCTGATAATTTTTGGATGGTCATAGTCATTTCTGTAAAATCTGTTTTGATCGTCTACCATCAAACCGTAGCATCGGGCATACTTTTTATAATCCTCTGCTACGATTGTACGGTCATTTTTGGGCGGCGGTGTAGTTTCGCCGCCACCGCTTCCTCCTTCCGATCCTTCATCCTGCGTCACATCCGGCTCGGTAACAGGTACAGGGACATTGCCGTTAAAGTATTCCTTACACTCCTGTGCATCGACGTAGATATGCGGATAGTCGAGATTTGCTGTCGGACGGAATTGACTGACAAGGTAAAGCGCGCCGTCAACGACCCTGCTGGTGCTGATATATCCGTCAATTCTGAGTTCATGAAGTTTTCGGATATCGTTCAGATCACCGATGTCAAATATCTCAACGAAAAATGAGGGAACTTCCGCTTCTCTTTTCAGTTGCGTGATCTGCTCCGGGGTAGGATTTTCGGGTATGGCGTAGTTAAAATCATAGGGTGACAGTACAACGAGTTTCTCTCCTGAAAGGTACATCTCCGTTGCTACACCGCGTGGTGTGATGCTTGTAGAAGGGCTTGTCTGACCGTTCAGGATATCGGTAAAGGTGGTAACCCCTATTTTGGGGCGTGATGTAGTGCTGTTACGATAGAGAAAAAAGATGGCTTGGTCATTGTGTTTGAGGATGTCGGCTTCATCGACACCGGTTTCCTGGAGATTGGTCTGGGAGCTGTTTTGCGCTTCCGCTCCCGAGAAAGAGGGTGTCCCGTTTTTGGCAGCTGTCCCATCGGCTGATGCGCTACCGCTCGAAGAAGCACCGGTCGCCATGTCTGGTGTTGCCATGCTGACCGCTGTAAGCGGATAATAGCCGCATATTGGGCGTCTGTAGGTGAGCAGCATATCGCGTATGTAGGATTCCATCTCTTTATCGGATGCGAAATTGTGCAGTTTTGCCGAGTCGGTGACTGTGGAGATGGTCTCTTTTTTGTCAGACTTGACCCAGATACCGTCACTGTTGGTGATGTGGGAGATGAGAGGAAATGTTTCCTCTGTATCGGTGTCGAAATATTTCCACTCTTTGTTGCTGTATTTCCAGACTGTTTTACCGTCGAAGATGTGTGGGGAGACCACCGTATCGACAGGCAGCGAGATGAGATTCCATCCCTTCCGGAGTGTGATGTTCTCGTCGGAGCTGCCGTTTTCTGTTGGCAGTGTCAGTACCCACTCTTTTTTGCTTTTGATCCAGAAACCGTGCCAGCTTTGCAGGGTATCGATCGTGCCGTACCCTTTATCACTGATCTTTTTGGCGACGGCTGGATCGGGAGAGTAGCCTTTCCAGCTTTGTGTCACGGCATCGTAGTGCCAGAGCTGTTCGACATTTTGTTTCTCGAAGAGAGACAGATCGGTGATTTTGGAAGTGGCACCGATAAGTTGCCACCCTTTGTGCAGGATCAGCGCGGTATCGGCAAAGCTGTATGTGAGCAGCAGAAGCAAGATAGCAAAACCTCTTTTCATAAGAACCCCTTTAATTTTTAATTCTAGTTCAATGATAGCATGAAAAAGTGTGGAAAAAATGTCTGCAGATAACAAATTGAATAAAAAGTTCAATTTTAGTATGCTTTCAAAATGTATAACTATATTTTCGGACCGGTTGCGTCCCGTCGTTTCGGCTTGTCTCTGGGGATCGATCTGAGTCCCGATCAAAAAGCATGTAATTTTGACTGTCTCTACTGCGAGCTCAAGTCTGCCAAAACCGTCGATTATATAGAGAATCCTCCCAAAGTGGAAGATGTCGTGGCAGAGGTGCAAAAAGCGCTGGTCGAGTATCCGGATGTCGATGTCATCACGATCACGGCCAACGGAGAACCGACACTCTATCCCGATCTCGACGCACTGGTCGATGCCCTCAATCGTCTCAAGGGAGAGAAAAAACTGCTGATCCTCTCCAACGCGTCGCGTATCGCCGACACTGAATTGCAAAAGACGCTTTGCAAGATCGATATCGTCAAACTCTCACTCGATTGCGCTACACCGGCATGCTTCAAAAAGATCGACCGTCCGCTCAAATCGATCGATATCGAACAGATCATCGGCGGACTGGAAACGTTTCGTAAAGTGTGTGACAAAACGCTCGTGCTCGAGATCCTGGTCGTCGCGGGTATCAATGACAAGCAGGAGGAGATGGAAGCGCTCAGAGAGGCCCTCGATCGTATCGAGCCGGATCGTGTCGATCTGGGAACCATCGACCGTCCACCGGCCTATCCTGTGCAGGGTGTCTCTACAGAGCGCCTTGCGGAGCTGAGTCGCTACCTGGGCAATCACAACATCTCGATCATGCACAAAGAGAAGCCGCAGCATCGGGTCGATTTCACTCCGGAGGAGATTGTGGCGACGATCGCGCGACGGCCCCAGAGCAGTTCGGATGTCGCGTATCTCTTTTCGGACAAAGCGCGCGCGAACCTCGACGCCCTGATCAAAGAGGGGAAAATCAAAATGGAAAATATCGCCGGGGTGACATTCTACACACTGGCACAAAAGGATTGATCGATGCAATACTACAACTGGATACTGGCGTTTCATGTCATGAGTTTCATATCGTGGATGGCGATGCTCTTTTATCAGCCGCGTCTCTATGTCTATCACAGAGAGCATGCACAAAACGGCGCATGTTTCACCGATGTGATCAAGATACAGGAAGAGAAGCTCTACCATTTTATCGGTGTGCCGGCGATGTGGGCGACGATTATCAGCGGCATCATGATGATCTGGCTCAATCCTGCTCTGTTCCAAAGCGGTATCTGGCTGCACATCAAGCTGACGGCGGTGTTGCTGCTGATCGCCTATCACTTCAGTCTGGGCTATTTCAAAAAGAAGCTCAAAGAGGGTACCTGCACCAGAAGCGGCAAATTTTTCAGAGCCTACAACGAAGTGCCTACACTTCTCATGATAGTGATCGTCATTATGGTTGTGA
>JANTHT010000086.1 GCA_024762235.1 Sulfurospirillum sp. | reverse complement strand
GGGATGGTAATGAGCCCCGATGCGATGATTTCGCTGCCGTCACTGTCGTGTGTCTTGTAGTCTATTTTGTAAGACTTGAGCCCCAGCAGTGCGGTTTGGTGTGTTGTCCCGGTCGCCTGAGCCTTTGCATCGAGGGCCGCCTGAATCTGCGCTTTTGTAAGATTTACTTCAGGGTTGAACGTCTCCGCATCGATGATCAGATTTGAACCGACCACATTTTCATTTTCATGATCGTACCCGCCGCAGCCGCTGAAGAGTGCGAGCGCCGCAATACCCGAAATGAGTGTAAGCTTCATTTCCTGAACCATATAGCCTCCTTATTATGTTTGCTTATAAAATTATAGGTTAAACATGTTTAAAGTTATGAATGGCATTTTAGGATGGCAGCATATGGAGACTATTGTAAGCAGGCGTTACCTTTCATCTCCATCAGCTTCCAAAATACCGAAAGGTGAAATAAATGCTCACATAAAAGTCGGTGCGTCATTCGAAAAGAGGATCAGGTCGCCGGGTGCTGTCTCCTGTGCGAGGGTCTCTTCCAGTTTACTCTTCTCTCTCAGAATCACTTTATGTGCCTTTTTGATGTGTGTTGCCAGCACTTCGGCATTGACTTTGCCCGTGATGATGACAGTGTCGAAAACTTCGTCGATCTTTTGTGCCAGTTTGATGTTGCTCTCTTCATCGCTCTCGACAATGCCGGGGGTGACGACGATCTTCCTGCCAGGGTGGCTTTTGACCAGTTCGTAGGAGGCGGTCATCCCCTCCAGATTGCCGTTGAAGCTGTCGTCGATGATCAGTTTGCCGCCCGCTTCGATCTTCTGGAGGCGGTGATCGACAGACTTCAGCTTCGAGACTGCTTTTTTGATCTCTTCCATCTCCATGCCCAGCTCTCTGGCGACGAGTATCGCGGCGGTGATGTTGACGGCGTTGAAACTCCCCAGCAGCGGCGCTTCGAAATGTTCCGTTTTACCCTCCAGTTCGAGATCGAAAGAGAGGCCGTCGAGTGTCGCCCGGACATTTTTGATATTCTCCCCGAAGAGCACCACTTTGTCGTCCGGTTTGACATGCGCGCTTTCGTGTACGAACGCCTTTTTGAGTCTGGGCGAGTGGAGAATCTCCATCTTGGTGTTGCGGATATTTTCGAGGGTTTTGAAGTACTCGATATGCTGGGGGCCGATCTTGCCCACGACGGCATAATGATGTTCCAGAAAACGGGCGATCTCGTCGATATCGCCACGCTCTCTCGCACCCGCTTCGGCGATATAGACCTGTGTGTCGGCGGGAAGGTCGTCGTTGACATCTTTCATGAGGCCGCCCAGTGTGTTGACGCTGCGGGGTGTCATGTAGGCCCTGTAACGATGGGAGAGGATCTGATGCAGGAAATTTTTGATGCTCGTCTTTCCGTAACTGGCGGTGATGGCGACGATCTGCAGGCCCTGCATGTTTTCCAGCTTTTTGCGCGCCTCTTTTTTAAACCCCAGAAAGAGTATCTTTTCGAAGAGGTAACTGGCTGCCAGTGCGAAGAGCAGCGGCAGTATGACACCCAGTAGATGACATCCGTGTGACGTGAGGCAGAGCATGTCTTCAAAAACGACGCCAAATGCAAGAAAGAGGAAAAAGCGTTTGACGCGTGCGGTATAGACCAGCTTTTTGTCGATCTTTTTGTACCAGAAGTAGAGTGCCGGCAGCAGCCCGGCATAGAAGTAGAGCCAGAACCAGTCGCCTGCCAGATAGTAGGTCAGCAGCGGTACGAGGAAGTAGAGGATATGCCACTGGTAGCGCTTGTGGCGGAAGAGGACACGCTCGATCCTGTAGCTGTACCACTGCATGTTGAGGATCAGATACCACCCGAGTGTCAGGGTGAGCAGAAAGTGTGAAAGGATTTTGAAGATCTCAAAGGGTTGCATCGGACTCCCTGGTGCTGGTTTGGTTGGTGTCGGTTTCGTTTGTATGATATTTCGTGATAGTGTCGGCGATCGTGACGGCATGTGTGGTGAAGAAGAAGTGGCCCCCCTCCAGAGGATAGAACCGGCTCTTCTCTATCAGTCCGGCGATCGTTTCGCCGCTGGAGAGCGGTGTCGCGGTGTCCTCCTTCCCCCAGAAGAGGAGGGCGGGGCCGGGGTAGGCTGCGAAGATATCGCTGAAATCTTCGTCGACGACATTTTTGAAGGTCTCATACATGTTCTGCGGCATCGCTTTGGCGTCATCGGAAGCGAAGTAGCGGCGCAGGCTGCCGAGTCCGAGGTGCCTGAAGAGTTTGAAGAGGCGTATCTTCAGTTTCACATCCCACGCTTTTTCGGTCGGGATACCCGCCGAGCTGAGCAGTACCAGCAGATCGGGTTGCAGGAGTGTGGCGACTTTGCCGCCGAAGGAGTGGCCGACGACGACCTCTTTGCGCGCACCGAGCGTGTCGAGAAAGGTATCGACGATCGCCGCATAGGCTTCTGTCGTCAGTACTGTCGGGTTGGGACTTTTGCCAAATCCGGGCAGATCGATGTAGATATGGCGAAACTGCGGCAACCGCTTCGCGAAAGCCCCCTGCATGATCTCTTTGTTGCTGCCCCAGCCATGCAGGACGATCATGTCATGCCCGGCTGCGGGATTGCAGATGTCGTAAGCGATGGGAAAGGTGTTGTTTTGCCAGTGGATCTCTTTACGTGCCATGGGATGCTTTATCGACCTTTGTGTATAATAGAGTTATGGACGATTTTACAAAAACAAAGCTTATTAACAATCTAATCGATCTGGTCGGTTACTTTTACGAGAGTAAGCACAAAAGCGCCGATCCCTCACAGGTAAAATACCTCAAGGGGTTTTGCGAAGGGATCGCCCATACGCTGGTCGAAGGGGGCATGCTCGAGCAGAAAGAGGCGCAGAAGATCCTCAGGGGGCTGGGCAAAAAGCGTACGGCGCAGCCGCTGCGTGAACCGGTCGTCTCCGATGCCATGCGCGATCAGTTCGCTTCACCGGATCCCAAAATAGAAGAGGATCTCGACGTTCCGACGATCTTCAGAAAAAAGCGTCAAAAGCAGTAGTACTACACTTCTACCGTGCGCCACTCGGGCGTTTCATCTTCCTCCGGTGTGTTGCAGAGTATCTGATAGGGCTTGAAACGCTCTTTGTAACGCAGGCTCTGGCACTCTTTGACATAGTACCCCAGGTAGATCCACGACAACTCACGCGCTTTGGCAAATTCGATCTGTTTGAGCAGCGAGTAGGTGCCGAGTGAGAGATGGGCATAGTCGGGATCGTAGTAGAAGTAGTTGGCGGAGATGCCGTCGTCGAGATAGTCGATCAGATCGACACCGACCAGCTTGCCCTCGCAGTAGTAGTCCACTTCGCTCCCAAAGGTGCCGTACCCCTTGACATAGAGATCGTAGTAGGAGGGGGCGTCGACGCTGTAGAAGTCCCAGTCCCGTTTCTGCTGCATGTGGCGATGGTACTTTTCGTAGAGTTTGAGGTGTTCGTAGGTGACGACGGGTTTGCGTGTGAAACTACGGATCCCCTTCTGCTTCAGTACCCTTTTCTGGGAGCGCGAGGGGGTGAAGTTGGCGACATCTATGCGCATGCTGAGGCAGGCGCTGCATGCAGTGCATGCCGGTCTGGAGTAGTAGTACCCGAAACGCCGCCAGCCGCGTTTGACGAGGCTGTTGTTGAGCGATTCGGAACACTCCTTGATATATTTGTAACGCATCTTCATCAGTTGATCGGGCAGATAGACACACCCCGACTGGAGTGTCGAAAACTCTACGATATCCTGCTGATGAAGCGT
Organism: Sulfurospirillum sp.; assembly: GCA_024762235.1. Lineage (GTDB taxonomy): Bacteria > Campylobacterota > Campylobacteria > Campylobacterales > QNZT01 > QNZT01. Next base: position 3,998 of record JANTHT010000086.1, on the reverse strand, counting down.
CTGGCTGTTCATGTCTCTATTTTCTGATACTCCCGATGGAGATTCTCCCGCACCTCTTCGGCCAGTTTCTCACCGTTGATACAGCACGTCGATATGATCGTGTCGAGTTTATGGAGAATCTCCGCCATCGCCGCTTCCGCCTCTTCGGCTGTTTTGCGTTTGGCCATCACCGTTTCGTAAAAAGCGCTCTGACGCAGCAGGTCGAGCAACTCTTTGACACGTGCTTTGGTGTCGCAATCCTCTTTTGCGACGAAAAGCGGGTGCGTGCTGTTCATATCTTCATCGAGGTCATTTTTGACTTTGCGGATCATGTCGCTCACTGTCGCGGCAAAAGCTGCGTAAGATTCGAAACTGCCGTGCTTCTCGGACGGCATATTTGCCGTGACTTTGTTGATATTCTGGTACATCAGCCAAGTCACGACAGAACCGACGACCAGTACAGATAAGATTTCCATAACAGACCGGAATCTCCTTGTTCAATAGGGTAAAATTGCCCGATTATACTCAAAATTTGATTTTAAAACAAATGTTGACTATAATACCGCAATTTTTGAAACAGAGAGAGGTAGACATGAGCCAATGGACGCTTGAGAGCTGGAGAGATAAACCGATTTTACAGCAACCGACTTACGATGATCAAAAACTGTTGCAGCGCGTTGAGGAGAGATTGCGCAGATATCCGCCGCTCGTCTTCGCCGAAGAGGTCAGAAGTCTTAAAAAAGAGTTTGCCAAAGTAACCGAAGGAAATGCTTTCCTGCTCCAGGGTGGTGACTGCGCGGAGAGTTTCGCCGAATTCAATGCCGACAACATCAAAGATTTCTTCAAAGTCTTTATGCAGATGTCAGTGATTCTCACCTTTGCGGGCGGAAAACCTGTCGTCAAGGTAGGGCGCATCGCGGGGCAGTTCGCCAAGCCGCGCTCCAGCGACTTCGAGACGATCGGCGACGTGACACTGCCCAGCTACAGGGGTGACATCATCAACGAAATCGAATTTACGGAAGAGGCGCGCAAACCGGACCCCTACCGCATGGTCAGTGCCTATAATCAGTCGGCGGCTACGCTCAACCTGATCCGCGCATTCGCCAGAGGCGGTTTCGCGGATCTGCGTAAGGTGCATAAGTGGAATCTCGACTTTGCAGCGGGAACGACAGCCGACAAGCGCTACCAACAGCTCTCCGACAAGATAGAGCAGGCACTGGACTTTATGGAAGCGATCGGCATCACACCGGAAACCAATCCCAGACTTGCACAGACAGTGCTCTATACATCGCACGAAGCGCTCCTGCTCAACTATGAAGAGGCACTGACACGTGAAGACTCTCTGACAGGCAAGTACTATGACTGTTCTGCACATATGCTCTGGATCGGGGACAGAACGCGGCAGGTAGACGGTGCGCATGTAGAATTTCTGCGCGGTGTCGACAACCCGATCGGCATCAAGGCGGGTCCGACGACGACTACGGACGATCTGCTCAAACTGCTCGACACGCTCAATCCCGAAAACGAGTCGGGAAAGATGAATGTCATCGTGCGTATGGGTGCGGACAAAGTAGGCGATCACATGCCGGCACTGATCCGGGCGGTCGAGGCAGAGGGCAAAAAGGTACTCTGGAGCTGCGACCCGATGCATGGCAATACGATCAAAACCTCCAGTTCGATCAAGACGCGCGAATTCGACAATGTGCTCAGAGAGGTGGAGAACTTCTTTGCGATTCACAAAGCGGAAGGGACACATGCCGGAGGTATCCACCTCGAGATGACAGGCAAGGATGTGACAGAGTGTATCGGCGGCGGTCAGAAGATCGACGAAGAGGCGCTCAACTCACGCTACCACACCCACTGCGATCCGAGACTCAACGCCCATCAGGCACTCGAACTGGCATTTCTGATCGCAGACACACTCAAAGAGGCGAAATAAGAGGCGATGCATATCGAACCGGATTGCATCGCGTGTATCTTCAACCAGGCGCTGCGGGTTACCAAAGCGCTCGATCTCTCCCACGAAGCGTCGAAAAAGCTCCTGGATGAGGCAGCATGCATGCTGCCCGGTTTCTCCCTGAAACTGACACCCCCGCAGAACGCCACGCCGATGTACGAACGTTTTGCAGAGATGCTCGGCCGTGAAGATATCTATGCGGAGAAAAAACGCGAAGCGATCGAAAAGGCGCTCTCGCTGCTCCCCTACTGCCGGAAGCAGATCGAAGAGAGTGAAACAGCGCTGATCACGGCGGCGCGTATCGCAGTCGCTGGCAATGTCATCGACCTCGCGAGCGAGTATGTGTACGATCTCGAAGAGGAGATCGCAAATGTCCTGCAGATCCCTTTCGCGATAGACCATCTGCAGATGCTGGGCGAAGCTATCATGAAAGCACGAAAGATCGTCTATCTGGCGGACAATGCAGGTGAAAATATCTTCGACAGACTCTTCATCGAAACGATCAAAGCGCATGCTCCCGGGGCGGAGATCTTCTACTTCGTGCGCAGCCGTCCGATCATCAACGATATCAGCTATCGCGATATCGCACCCGACGATCCGATCCACCGTGTCGCGACTGTCGTGGACAGCGGCGTCACAACACCCGGACTCCTCCCTGAAGCGATGTCGGAAGAGGCCGGAAAACACTTCAGGAGTGCCGATACGATCATCTCCAAGGGGATGGGAAACTACGAATGTTTAAGCGATTATAAAGAGAGTTCCCTATATTATCTTCTCAAAGTAAAATGTCAGGTCGTCGCCCGTTCACTGAAACTTTCTCCCGGAGACCTTGTCTGTAAAAATGCGCTAAAGTAGGCCTCATGAAGAAATTTCTCTCTTCGCTCTTTTCCCATTCCGGGTCGGATCACTCCTACTCGAAATATCTCGTCGTACCGGATCTGCATGGCAGATACAGTGTCTATCAGCGTGTGGAGAAGTATATCAGGGAAGAGGTGGAAGAGGATCGGTGTGTCATCTTTCTGGGAGATTACATGGACCGTGGAGAATCCGGCGAGATCGATGGCAACCTGTTTGAAGATGCCGGTTCCTACTATACGATACGGGATATCATCGCACTGAAAAAATGGGCGCAGTCGCAGGAGCGTCCCTTCCTCTTTCTGCGCGGCAATCATGAACTCTTTTTCGAAAACTTTTTCATAGAGGGCTCGATCAACGCCTACCGGCAGTACCCCTTCTTTCAGGATTCTGTCAAGGCGCTCGAGTATGTCTTTTCGCGAGAGCAGCAGTTCGCGGAGGAGTTCATCGCCTTCCTCAAAGATCTGCGCCCCTACTATCTGGACAGCAAAAACGGTTATCTCTTTGTCCATGCCGGTATCGACCCCGAGTGTAAAGATCTGGAGACGCAGGTCAAAAAGGGTTCGGTCTACTGGATCCGGGACAAATTCATTCTCTCGAAAAAGAGGCTCCCTTACAAAGTGATCTTCGGCCATACCCCTTTTTTCGAACCTTTGATCAAAAAGGATAAAATAGGGCTCGATTGCGGTATCTACCGTACCGGACATATCAACCTTCTGCGTATCGACAAAGGGAGTGAGCAGATTCTGAGGATCTGATCTATTCAAACAATTTTATTTCCAGCCGATATTTGGCATAGTAGTTGCTGGTATCGTGTTGTGTAATAAAGGAGAAGTTGCTATGCAAACACAAACTGCGGAAAAAAGAGAGAAGAGTCAAGCCCTGCCCAAAGAGGGTGAACCTATGAACACCATCCGTTTCGATGAAGATACACTGGTCAATCTATCGCTCTTCGAGCGGGAAAAACGGATCTTGCCCCAGATCAAGATCGCACTGATTACAGACAATGAAGATTTGAAAAAGTTGAATTATTACCTCTTCAAAGATGTAGGTGATGTTGACTATTTCACACTCGACGACGGTGCGCTGGATCTCGATCTGATCGATGGAATGGATATCGTCATCTTCAGCAAAGGGGATGAAGCGCAAAAATATGCGATTCTCGAACGCATCAAAGCCAAAAATCTCAAAACGAAGTTCATGATGA
>JANTHT010000085.1 GCA_024762235.1 Sulfurospirillum sp. | reverse complement strand
TCTTGTTGTCGCTGCAGGGCTGTTTTCTCAGTTTCACTCCGACTGGTGAATCGACAGGAGCGTGGAACAGACCCCCCGAAACGGAGCTTGCCGCATGGCCGCCGCCCTACAACTGCGACAGTGACAAAATCATCGCCGTAGCGAGAGCACAGATGGGTGCCCCTTACCGTTACGGGGGGATGGGTCACGGCGGTTTCGACTGTTCCGGTTTTGTCTGCTACGTCTATCGCAACGCACTGGGCAAGAAACTCCCCCGAACCGCGGCGGCACAGTCGACCTACGTGACGATGTGCGGACAATCGCAACTCTCGCCCGGTGATCTGCTCTTTTTCGATACATCGGGCAGGGGATCGGTCAACCACTGCGGTATCTATCTTGGAAACGGGAAATTCATCCACGCTTCCAGCGGCAGGGCGTACAGCGTGACGATCTCCGATTTTACGAGGGGATTTTACCGGCGAACCTTCTGCTGGGGCGGCAAAGTCCCGCTCTGGAAGCAAAAATGAGACGTTTCGATACGCTCATCGTCGGTGCCGGTGCCAGCGGCCTGATGGCAGCCGGACGTTATAAAAAGCGCACTATCGCCATCCTCGAAGCCAATCCGAAGCCTGCCCAAAAGATCAAAATATCGGGCGGCGGGCGCTGTAATATCACCAATGCACTGCTTTCCCCCGAACACTACCTGGGAGATGCAGCGTTCATCTCGGAAATTTTGCAGGGGTTTGACCAAAAAGCGCTGCTGGCCTATCTCAAAGCGCGCGGACTCATGCCTATCCTGCGCAAAGGGAGTCAATATTTCTGTCCGCACAGTTCGGATGAGATGATCAACGTTTTGCTTCGGGAGATAAAAGGTGTGCCGGTTTTCTACAACCACAAAGTGCTGGATATCAGCAAAAAAGAGGAGGGTGGATTTGTGTTGGAGACTTCAAAAGGGACTGTCGGGGCGCGGCAAGTGGTCGTTGCCAGCGGGGGTTTGAGCTTTCCCAGAATCGGTGCCAGTGATATCGCCTATAAAATTGCGGAAAAATTTGGCCATACCATCCACCCCACAAGGCCGGCACTGGTGGGTATGACACTGCAAAAAGAGCAGTTTTGGATGAAAGAGCTCAGCGGTACCTCCCTTCCGGTGCGTATTGGTGTAGGGAAACATCTGCTGGAAGGGGATCTGCTCTTTGCACATAAAGGTATCAGCGGCCCGGCGGTACTAGATGCATCACTCTACTGGGAAAAGGGGAGCATCGAGGTCGATTTTGCCCCGCATATCTCTCTTGACAGAGAGTTCTTTGCCACCAAAAAACAGCTTTCTACCCGGCTGGGCTTGCCCAAACGCTTTAGCAAAGCTTTTTTACAGCACATCGGCCTTTGTGACATGCCTGCGCAAAAACTCTCTCATGCACAGCGAAAACTGCTGACACGGATCAAAAGCTATGCCTTCGCACCGGCGGGAAATTTCGGTTACGGCAAAGCGGAAGTGACCAAAGGAGGGATTGCTACCGATGAGATAGATCCCGCCAGCATGCAAAGCAAACATGTACCCGGACTCTACTTTTTAGGAGAGTGTCTGGATGTGACGGGAAGGCTGGGCGGCTATAACTTTCAGTGGGCTTTCGCCACCGCGCAGCGCCTGAAACTTTAGCCAATACAACGTCATACCACCAGTTGCTCTTCGAGCAGATACTCTCTGGCATATTTTTCAAAAAGACCGGATTTTTTTAGAAAATCAACGATTTCGCCATCGATTTCTCCTTGTTTGACCATATTGTCGAGTATGTCATAAGTTTCTCTGAGTGTTTTGGGACGTTTGTAGGGGCGGTCATGGGCCGTGAGCGCTTCGAAGATATCGATGATTGCAAGAAGTCGCGCTTCAAAAGGAATCTCTTCGCCCGGTACCCGGTTGGGATAACCGCGACCATTGAGTTTTTCGTGATGCATACCGGCAATTTTGGGTACATTGGCAAACTTTTTGGGAAAGACAAGCATATCGAGCATCTGGTTACTCACTTTGGCGTGTTCATTGATTTTTGTACGCTCTTCTTCGTTGAGTGTGCCATAGCGTATCGAGAGGTTTTTCAACTCGTCATCGCTGAGCAGTCTGATCTCTTTTCCCTCTACGGTGTACTTTTTGTGCGCGATATGCTCGATGCGTCTGATATCATCGTCCTTCATAAAACCGGAAGGGAGATTTTTCTGTTTGATAAATGCAAGATCTGTTTCCAGCTGATCGATCTCTCTTTGGGTCATCTCCTCTTCCTCATGGATATCGATATCGAGCTCACCCCGCAAAAAGGCTGTTTTCTTCTCCATCAAAGCGAGTTTGCGTGAGAGTATGACACTTTGAAATCTCTCTTTGATTTCGTTGATACGGTCGTAGGTGGTTTCGAGTTTGGTGGCTTTGTTCAGGATCGGTTCAGGAGTGGCGATTTTGCCGATATCATGCATCCACGCGGCAAGTTTGAGTTGGGTAAGCTCATCTTGACTGTAATGGATATCTTTATAGGTGCTCTGGTCTTCGTTAATACCCTGACTGATAAGCTCCATCATCTTTCCCACCCGGCTGATATGCCCATGTCCCACGGGAGATTTGGCATCCATCGCCACGGCAATACTCTCCAGAAAGGATAAAAGCAGTTTTTCCAAATCTTCGATAAGTCTGTTTTTGGTGATCGCGATCGCGCAATAGGCACCGTATGCCTGTGCTGTGCGGATATCATCCTGGGTAAATGCGATCGGGGTTTGCCGCTGGTCCAGTTTGTTGATCAGCTGCAATACGCCGATCAGTTCCTCTTCATGATCGACCATAGGAACCAGGAGCATCGACTTTGAACGATAGTCGTTGGCTTGATCGAACTTTTTCATACCCTCAAAATCAAATCCCGGCGCATCGTAGACGTCTGGAATATTGATGATCTCATTTTTGATCGCACACAATGCGGACACATTGGCCAGATTGGACCCATGCGGCGTGTAGAGTGGAATGGGCGGCCAGTTTTTAGTCTGGGTATTGTGAATGGCGAGTTTTTGGTTGATCACGACTTTAAATCTAAGTTCGTTTTTCTCTTTTAGATAGACTGTACCGCCCTCGGCATGCGTGAGTTTCATCACCTGCACCAAAATGCGTTCGAGTATTTTATCCAGATCCTTCTCTTTGGCCAGGGCGGTGAGCATCTCGAGCTCTTCATGCGCTTTGGGTTTTTCCAAAAGCCCCTTTTTCAGATAGGCGCCATCCTGCAAGAAGTGAACACGTGTTTTTAAGAGAGGATTTTGGCTTACCTCTTCGACAATCTCCTCTTTGTAAGCTTCTTTGAGGTGGATGGCATAGATGTTGATTGGGTGGGGCAGTTTTTGCAGTTCTCTCTCAAGCAGTGCCGGTGTCAAATGTCGGCTGAGTCCGGCGAGCGTATCCTGATGTGAAGGGAAGGAGAGATCAATCAAAAGCGAATCGATTTTTTTGTTATGCGCAATCTCATTCCAAATCGTATCGCACAGATAGGTATCAGGCACATAAATGAGTGCGAAAAATTGCTTCTCTATGACATAGGCGCATGTGGGTACGGTATGATTGACAGGGATCGGTTTGAGGGTGACATTTGCAAATTGATAGCTTTTTCCAAGCTCTATTTCTACGAGTTCAACCGATTTGTCAGAAGAGCCGGAGAGTGAAATGCTGGTGAAATCGGGCCAGATGGTATCGTTGAAATAGTGTTCCCTGAGTGCTTCGAGTGTCTCCTGGAGTCCATAGATTTTCAGCGGTTTTTTACGCTCATGAAAATAACGCTCTGTCAAAAAGGCTAGATCGACGATATGATCGAGATGGGAATGGGTCAGAAAGATATGCTCTATCTCGGCAGCCTCCTTCCCCAGCCCCTGGATGATATTGCCTGCATCGATGACGATATTTTCACTCACTTGCAGACAACTTGTCCCCTCCTGCGTACTTTTAGAGCCGCTCGCCCCTAAAATACGCACATCATTTTGTAGTAAATCGATGGATTCCATCAAATTCCTTTATTTCTTGCTTTTTGTACGCCACACATCTCTCCATATAGAGTGCGAAAAGTGTATGTTCTTCCAGGGCATAGGCTTTTTGAAAAAGTATGTACGCCTCTTCAAATCTTGCCGCTTTATAGAGCCTTCTAGCATGCCTGTAAAGTTTGTCTATTTTGGCTTCTTCCTCACTAAATCGGCCAAAACCCAGTATCTCATAAATCGTCACCGCCCTGTTTTTACCCTTGACCTGTACGATATCCACTTCGCGCAAGCGATATGGGTGCTGCAGTTTTTCTTTGGTATCGGCAGTGATGAGGATCTTCGCACCGTATGTTTTACACAGCCCCTCGATGCGCGAACCCAGGTTGATCGCATCACCGATCACGGTGTAATCGCTTCTTCCTTCGCTTCCCATCTCCCCCACAATCGCCAGACCGGTATGGATGCCTATGCCGATATCGACAGGCGGCAGCCCTTTTTGTATGAGGTCGCGATTGAGTGTCTGGAGAGCCTCGATCTGTTTGATGGCCGCGCCTACCGCTTTGTCGGCATGGTTTTTGACCCGAATCGGTGCATTCCAGTACGCCATGATCGCATCACCGATATATTTGTCGATCGTCCCTTCATGAGAGATGATGATTTCACTCATCGGTGACATGTAGGTGTTGAGGTAGTCGATGAGGATTTTTGGATTTTCAAAGGATTCGGAGATCGTGGTGAAGTTTCGGATATCGGAAAAAAAGATCGTAATCTCTTCCTCGGAGGCGGTGAAAATATTTTTGGGATTTTTCAAAAGCTGCGCGGCGACCTGCGGAGATACTTTTTTGGCAAACTTTTCACTGATGATCTCTTTTTGCCGATTCTCGGTATAAATTTTGACAAAAGTAAAGACAAAAACGGCAAGCATCGTACTTAAAAGAGGATATGCGAAGTTGAGCAGGAGGTGCTCCTCAAACAACATCCTGTAGTAAAATGTGGCTCCTGTCATGAGATATCCTAGTATCAGTCCAAAGGACATCAGCGGCGAAGCGAGGTTGACAATCAGCGCTGAAACGAGCACAGAGAGGAAAATCGCCCCCATTGTGACCAGTGAATTGATAGAAGAGCTGGCCGCGATCATATCGTTGTTGATGATATTGTCGATGGCATTGGCGTGCACCTCGACTCCCGGATAGACATTTTCAAACGGGGTCGCCCGCAGATCCAGCAGACCGGCCGCCGAAGTTCCCAGCAGGATGATCTTGCCCTCTATCTGCGATCTGTCGAAACGGTTGGCATAAATATCTACGGCAGAGAGGTAGGGATAGGTTTTGGCTCCGCCGTGGTAATTGATGAAAAGCTTTCCCTGCGCATTGGTCGGAATCTGGATCTGACCCATGTTGATCTGCGATACACCGTTTTCATCGTAGAGGATATCCACCTTTCGGGTACCCAGCAGTGTACGCACGATCTCAAAAGAGAGTGCGGGATAAATGCCCGCATCGTAAGAGATCAAAAGCGGCACATACCGGACGATGCCGTCGCTGTCAGGAACCGTGTTGAAACTGCCGCTGCTATAACTCTCTTTTTGCAAAAGAGGGATATTGGTCACCACCCCTTGCGCTACAGGCAGTGCCTCCGGCCCGCTCTTGCCTCTTTGGATAAAGATAGCACTGTTCTGCGGCGGCTGATTGGGAATCACTTTGTCAAAATCGAAAGTAAAACCTGCGATTGTGGGAGTCCGGGAGAGTGTCTGTGCCAGAATCCGATCGTAGTCGGGAAGCGTGCCCGCTGTGACGTTGAGCTCTCTGGCGATGTTGACAGGCGAGCTGTTGTCTTTTTCGGCGAACACCATATCCAGCCCGATCATCGCGGCTCCCGCATCGGTGAGATTTTGCAAAACCTGTGCGATTTTATTACGACTCCATGGCCACTGACCGAGCGCTTTGAGCGATCTCTCATCGACATCGACAATCACGATGCGACTGTCTACGGGCGTAGGTCCGCGGTATAAAAACGCGGCATCCATGAGTGTATTGTTGATATTTTGCAGCAATACGGGATTTTTCAGATAGAGCATTTCCAGTAAAACAGTCAGTAACAACAATATCGGCAGGATTGTCCATAATGATTTGAATCGGTTCATGTGCCTATTGGTAGCAAGTTATGTACCAAAAAAAGCCTGTTGATCTCTTTTGGGAACAGCAGATGAAAATTCGGTCGATATGTATACACCAATCTACTTCATCAGGATGTATTATGACGAAACTTCTGCTGCTCTTTTCGCTATGGCTACTTTCCGGATGCGGAGCTCCTTCTACCAATCTACATGATAGCACCGACACCACCGATCCACAGCAAAACGAGGCACAGGCACCATCGCAAAATCAGCCGGTAACGACGCGTACGATCATCGCCGGGGACAATCAGCAGGTTCTCGAGGGAAAACCTGTCTTTTTAAGTGCCAGTACACTCGATAAAACAAAAACTTTCACCTCCTTTGTCTGGAAAGAGGGCGACACCATTCTATCACGCGAAAAAGAGTGTCAACTGGATCTCGAAGCCGGGGTGCATCAGATCACCCTCGTAGCCACCGATACCAACGGAGAAACCTTTAGCGATACGGTGACGGTCACCATCAAAGCACCCAGCACGGAGAACAGACTTCCCACTGCCAAAAATCTGCACTTTGTCACACCCGAAGACACTCCTTTTCGCGGGAGTTTGATCGGCAGCGACGCGGATGGAGATCCATTGAAATACCTGATGGTTTCACTCCCCTCTCACGGAACGCTGAGCGGCAGCGCAGCACATCTCACCTACAGACCCGATCCTGATTTTTACGGAGAGGACAGCTTCTATTTCAAAACAAACGATGGAGAGATCGACTCCGATCCCGCAAATGTCACGATCACCGTGGAAGCGAGAAACGATATTCCCGTCGCAAAATCCATGCAGGTAGGTACCGATGAAAACAGAGCCCTGTCCATCACCCTCTTTGGGACAGATAAAGAGACGCAGACGCTAAACTATACCATCGTCGATGCCCCACAACACGGCAGCCTTACAGGTACGGTTCCCGCTTTGCAATACACTCCGCAGCCCGGATTTTCCGGAAGCGATTCTTTTACCTATCTTGTCAATGACGGCGTCGCGGATTCGCAACCCGCAACCGTTGTTATCCAGGTACAGCATGTCAACAGTGCCCCTGTACTCAGTGATACAGCTGTACAGACCCCCGAAGATACGCCATTGGTAGTGACACTGTCTGGAGTGGATGCGGACGGGGATGCATTGACCTATCGTGTGACATCCGCACCGGTTTTGGGTACCGCGCAGATAAGCGGTAACCAATTGACATACACACCCAATGCCGATGTCAGCGGAGTCGAGCATCTGAGCATCGTGGCCAGTGACGGCCGGAGCGAATCGGCTCCCGCTGCGTTTACGATCACGATCACTGCCCAAAACGATGCGCCCGTAGCCGATGCTTTGTCTCTTACTGTCACGGAAGACCAGCCCGATACCGTCACACTGCATGCGAGCGACAAAGAAAACGACCCGCTCACCTACAGAATTGTCACCCAGCCCACACACGGCAGACTCTCGCAAAACGCAGCGGATATCACCTACACACCCGATCCCGACTATTACGGCAACGATAGCTTTACCTATGTCGCCAACGATAATGCAGCAGATTCGCAGATCGCCACGGTCGATATCACGGTAAGCCCTGTCAATGATGCGCCCACAGCGCATGCTGCGTCGCTCGCTACATCCGAGGATACCGATCTTGCAATTTCACTGACAGGCAGTGATCCGGAGCACAGCCCACTCAGCTATACCATCACCAGTTCACCATTGCATGGCACACTAACAGGAACAGCTCCCGATCTCACCTATACGCCCGATAGCAATTACAACGGCACGGACAGTTTTGATTTCAA
>JANTHT010000084.1 GCA_024762235.1 Sulfurospirillum sp. | reverse complement strand
TGTAGGCGTGGATCGCCTCTTTGTAGCGGCCGGCCATATAGTAGGCGTTGCCCAGATCGTACCATGCAGGGGCGTCCCGTCTGGAGTCGGCCACTTTTTCGAAGTGGCGTACGGCGTCGCGGTAAGATCCGGCCTGGTAGAGCGTTATCCCCTGCTTGATCTCATGAAAATCGAGAAAGCCCGCCTGTGAGGGGCTATGTGTCAGTGCCAGCATGAGCGGCAGCAGGAGTGCCGTTTTGGTATTTTTGGGAAGTGAGCTGAAGGTGAAGAGCATGAAAAAGATCGCCAGTGTCAGCGGGTAGTAGAAGAACTCTTCGTAATCCTGTACTTTTCGGCTTTTGATGTTGTGCATCCTGAACCTGTTTTTGATATCTCTGACGATCATGTCGATACTTCTGTCCTTGTAGCCCCCTTCGATGTAGGCGCCGCCCGTTTCGAGCGCGAGCTGTTTGACGGCAGGGTTGAGGCGGGAGATGACGATGTTGCCTTGCCGGTCCCGCAGGTTTTCTCCGTGCCAGAAGATAGGTGCGCCCTGATGAGTGCCTGTGGCGTAGATGTAGATGCTGATGCCCGCTTTTTTCGCCGCTTCGATCTCCCGGGTGAAATCCTTCTGATCGCCACCGTCGGTGAAGAGGATGAGGATCTTCTCACGGTCCTCTCTTAGCATCTCTTCGGCTTTGCGTATGGGAATGAGCAGATCGGTACCGTTGGTGGAGAGTGCATCGGTGTTGAGGTTCCCGATCAGAAATTTCAAACTCTTTTTGTCTTCTGTCAGCGGCGCGACGATAAAACCGTCACTTGCAAAAGCGATCACACCGACCCGGGCTTCTTCAAATTTGTCGAGAAGTTCAGAGATCTTTTTTTTGGCAAATTCCAGACGGGTGGGGTAGCGGTCTTTTGCGAGCATCGACCTGGAGATGTCGAGTGCGACGAGCAGGTCGATGGTTTTGGCGGCCGCTTCGACCTCTCCCCGGGGGATGACAGGACGTGCCAGTGCGATGATCATGAAGAAGAGCGCAGCGAAAAGCATCATGTTGCGACCGGTGCGACCGAGTGAATCGGTATCGATGGTCAGTTTTTGCAGTATCTTTTCATCGAAAATGGTCTGAACCAGGCTTTTGCCGGTGACGATAAAGTAGAAAAGTATGATCAGGGGGATCATCATGAAAACGATGTACTCAGGGCGCAGGAAGATCATGCGACACCCCTTCTGTTCAGCAGGTATGTATAGAAGAGCAGCGTCATGAAGGCCATGAAGAGCGGGAATTCGTATAGATAACGTTTTTTGAGATACTTTTGCGCTTCGATCGGTGATTTTTCGAGCGTGTCGATCCTGGCATAGACTGCACGCAGGGCATCGGGGCTGTTGGCACTGAAAAACTGCCCGCCGCTCTTTTGGGCGATCAGTTTCAAAAAGGGCTCGTTGAAATCACCCTTGTTTCCGATACCGATGGTATAGACTTTGACGCCGTACTTTTTGATCGCTCGCATGGCGACATCGAAGGGGATATTGTCGCCGCGGCTTTGTCCGTCGGTGAGAAGGATCACTACTTTGCTTTTGGCTTTGGAGTGCTCGAAGAGCCGGGCGCTTTGAAAGAGGGCGTCACTGATGACTGTGTAGTTGGGGCCGGCGATGGTGGCGTAGAGTTTGGTGATGATCTGTGTCAGGATCTTCTTGTCGTAGGTGAGCGGGGAAGCGACGTAGGCGAAGTTGCCGAAGACCACCAGGCCTATTTCGTCGTTTTTGCGTTTACGGACAAATTCCCGGACGATCTGCTTCGAAACTTCAAATTTGTTTTTTCGGGAACGGGAAGAGAGATATGTATCTTCGAAACCGTAACGCATGGAGCCGCTGGCATCGAGTGCCAGGACAATCGAGTAACCCTCTTTTTTCTCGATATCGAGCCTGTCGGTCACTACGGGTGAGGCGAGTGCGGTGAGGGCGAGGAGGATCGCCAGCCACTTGAGCGCACGCATGAGATGGGAGATGCGCCCCTCGCTCTGAACAAAGATATCCAGATGCGGAAAGATGATCGCTTCGTAGCGCGGTTTACAGTAGAAACTGCAGAGGATGAAAACCCCCAGCATACCGTATATCCAGGGGTATTCGAAAGTGATTTCACTCATCTACGGACTCGACAAAGAGGTCGTAGTATTTGATATCTTCCGCATCAAATACCGCAGGGGGATCGGGGGTGAATTTGTACTTCTCCAGACGGGGCAGCAGCTGTGCGAAGAGTTTGCGGCTGCGCTCTTCGGTAGCGAGGTATCTCCCGTACTTCGTGATCTGATATGCCGCTTTTTTAGGATCGTGGAGGTCTACATGGCGGAGACGTTCGAGTACCTTTTTGCGCAGATCAGTCCGATGTTTTTGTCTGTGCTGGCGGTAGAACATGTAACTTATCGATCCGATGAAGAGGAGCGCGATCAGTATCGCTCCGAGAAAGAAATAGAAACTGAGGTCCGGTATCTCTACTATATCTCTGATTTCGCGCAGATCTTCGAGTTGTTGTTGCATCATCGTCCCATAAAGAGTTTGGATAGTTTGACGAAAGGGTCGTCGTCTGTGTAGATTTTAGCGAAAGGGATCTGATTTTTACGAAAATCGCGGTGCAGTGCGATGTCGTCCGTATGGACTCTGGCGGCATACGCATGTACGGCATCGGTATCGACCTGCAGCAGTGCCGTTTCGAGTCTCTGCGGGTCGTAGAGATTGACAAGCCCCATCTCCTTTGGTCGCTCTTCGAGGTGGTCGCGAACGACCAGCGCGATCACTTCATGCTTTTTTGCGAGCAGTCTGAAGTCGAATCTCGCAAAGTGGTCACCGATGACGAAGATGATCGAGCGCCGTTTGAGTCGGTTGTATAGAAGTTCCGGCAGGCTTCGGGTGTCGACATTTTTGCCGAGGGAGGGGTAGTTCAGCACCGCTTCCACCGCTTTTTGTACACTGTGAATATGTTTGGAGGGTCTTGTGACACTTTCGAGCCGGTCCGTGTAGATGAACGCACTGAACTGATCGTCGTTTTTGATAGCGGAATAGGCGAGAAGTGCAACCGTTTCGGCGATCGTCTCCTGTTTGAACTTTTTGCGACCGAAGTAGACACTGCCGCCGAGCACCGAAACGATAACGATATTGAGCTCGCGCTCTTCCCTGAAGATCTTGACATAAGGCTTCTGCATGCGTGCCGTGACATTCCAGTCGATATGGCGGATATCGTCACCGTATGTGTACTCGCGAAGTTCCAGAAAATCATACCCCTCGCCCTCGAAGATGCTGGGATTGTTCCCCGCGATTTCGCTAAATATCTGACGGCGGGTTTTAATCAGAATCTTTTTCAGTACAGACATCAGTGCGCCTCAGCACATGGTTGAAACGCACGTGAGCCTGCTGCTGAAGCAAACTCAGCGTTAGCGCAGTGATTTGGGCTTTGCGCAAATCGCGTCATCGAGATGGTAATCTGACGGCGGGTTTTAATCAGAATCTTTTTCAGTACAGACATCGGACCTCTAGGGCAACGGTACCGCTTCGATCACCTTTTCGATGATCTCGTCGCTCGTGACACCTTCGGCTTCGGCTTCGTAACTGAGGATGACCCGGTGCCTGAGGACATCTTTCGCCATCGCGGCGATATCGACCGGTGTGACGAACTCCTTGCCTCTGAGAAAGGCATGTGCCTGTGCCCCTTTGTAGAGATTGATCGAAGCTCTGGGCGAGGCACCGTACTGGATATATTCGCCATATTTATCCAGGCCGTATTTGGCAGGTTCACGCGTGGCGAAGACGAGATCGACGATGTAGGCTTTCAACTCTTCGTCGATGTGGATTTTGTGCATCTCCCCTTTGAGGGTGTCCAGATCCGAGGCACTTGCAACCGTACGTACTTCCTCGCTTTTCCCTTCAGCGATACGCGTGACAATCTCGATCTCTTCGGCTTTGGTGTTGTACCCGACCACGACCTTGAGCATGAAGCGGTCCAGCTGCGCTTCGGGGAGTGAGTAGGCACCCTCCTGTTCGATCGGGTTCTGGGTAGCCAGGGTCAGGAAGGGGTAGTCGAGCGGAAAGGTTTCGTCGGCGATCGTCACCTGACGCTCCTGCATCGCCTCGAGCAGTGCGGACTGTACTTTCGCAGGGGCGCGGTTGATTTCGTCGGCGAGCAGCAGGTTGGTGAAGATAGGGCCCTTTTTGATCTTGAAACTGTTTTGCTGGGGATCGTAGATCTCGGTACCGATGATGTCACTCGGGAGCAGGTCGGGTGTGAACTGCACCCGTTTGAAGTCGAGTCCGAGTGTTTTGGCAAGGGTGTTGACAGTAGTGGTTTTCGCCAGGCCGGGAACACCTTCTAGCAGGATGTGCCCGTCACAGAGCAAGCCTATCAGCAGGGCGTCGATCATCTCATCCTGACCGACAATGACCTTTTTAATCTCATTTTTGATGGCACTCAGTTTTTCGTTCATAAAAACTCCGGTAGATAGATTGGGGCTATTTTATCGAAATTGGGTAAATGTTGACAATCTCTATTTCGGAGAGTATGAAAAAGTTGAGAAAATTATGCTAAAATCAAAAATAGTAAAATAATTTGACATGTTTGGAGGCGATGTATTATGGAGAAGAGGGTTTTTTTCGGCGCGATCATACTCGCTGCGATGCTGTTTGGCATACTGTTTCTAACGATCGATCAGCCCGAGGGGGAGAAAGCGGCAACCCGTAACGCGGCAGAGGGAGTTCCCGACGAGGCGCATCGGCCATCTTCAACGGCTGCTTCGGGAGAGGGCGCTGACGCATCTGAACAAGAAAAGAGTGCCGCTATGGCCGCTACGGCCCAAAAGCGTGATGCGGTCTCCGGGGAAACGGTGTATGCGGACAAAATCGAAAAAGCACCACCGGCATTCGGTTTTATGGGGCAGGGCGCGCAACTTCAAATTGTCGGGTTGATGTCGCGTGAGGATAGTCAGGGAGCCCTGAAACGGTATCTGGAGAGTTTGTGCCGGGAGTTTCAGTGCAGTGTCGATGTGGGGTATCAGCCGGACATCAGCGAAGCACCGTGGCAGCAGGATGTCGTCGCACTGCTGAAACTTTTTGTATCTGAGGGGATTGAAAACGGTTCTCTTTTTATCGAAGCGAACAGACTCAAAATAGAGGGCAGCGTGGCTGAGGTCAAAGAGGCGGTCGAAGTGCAGAAGATACTCAACCGACTCTCCTCGGAGGGGCTCAAAGTGGAGAATCACATCGTGATGAGCGAAGATGTTACGCGTGAGATGAAACAGATCGTGGCAAAGTCGTCTGTGACAACGGTACACAAAGGTGCGACACTAGAGAAAAGTGATGAGAAACAGGTCGCCGAAAAATCGGATGTCTCAGAGCAGAACAGCAGTGTAGCGGAAAGGAGCCAGGGTGAAATGGCAACCGCGTCTCCCGGGCCTTTGCCGGTCATGAAAAAAGAGCCGCAAACTGCGGAGAAAGTTCCGGTGAAAAAGGTGGAGCAGACGGTAAAGAAAACCGAAAAAACGGTAAAGAAAACCGAAAAAAGTGTGCAAAAAGTGCGTAAAGCCTCTCATGTTGAGGTGGCAAAAGGGACAAAAGCGGTATCGTCGCCAAAAGTGGCAAAAAAGCAGCGCACCAAAAAGAGCAAAAAGCGGGCAAAACCAGCGCATGCGAAGCATGTGCGTAAACCGCAGAGGGATATCATCGCACCTTCATACATGGAGACCACTTTCGATCTGACGGAAAAGATACAAAGTGACACCCCCGATACCGAAAAGCGGCAAAGGCCGAAAGGGAAAGAGGATATCGTCGCGAAGCCGAAGTTGCAGATTTTGAAGTAGCGGGTAGTCGCTGCGCCTCTACAGCCAGAGTTTGCCGAAGTCGACGGTGATCTCGCAGGGGCCCGGATCGAATGTTACGTGTTCATCCGTGGCATCCAGCATCTTGATGTAGCGCCCCTCTTTCAGGCCGTAGACTTTGGCGATTTCGTCGTCTGGATTGACGATGACGTAGTATCTGACCCCCTCTTTTTCATAGAGTTCAAATTTCAGTGTCGTATCTTTCTTTTCAGTCGCTTTGGAAAGTACTTCGAAAATGAGCGTGGGCGCCTTGGTGAGATAAGCGCCTTTTGGTTCGTAGCAGATGACGAGATTGTCCGGCTGGACGATCGTGTCTTCGCTGATCTTCCAGTCTACGGGGAGAAGGGCCGTACAATTTTCACACTCTTCGAGCTCTTCATCAAGAAGCCTTGCTATTTTATTGCTGATTTTCTGATGCTTGATCATCGGAGCCGGGCTCATAGCGTAGGGCACACCCTCTATCAGTTCCCACTGATCTTCCCAATGTTTGTAATCATCATATGTATAGTGGGGGATATACTCGGCTTTGACAGCGCCCATCGGTCACTCCTGTGAAGATTTTGGACTATTATAGCACAACTTGTGCATACTCCTGTGGTGTGTTGAGGTTGGTGAAAGGCCGCTCGTCGTCAAACGGTACAAATATCGTCTCGATTCTGTCAAAGAGATCACGGAAACGGTACTTTCTGGCTTCGGCGAGGGTTTCGAGATGTGGCAGTATGCTGCGCCGGTAAACGGTACACAAGGGCTGGTCTCTTTTCGGGCTTTGTGCCACTACAGCATCCGCTTCCGGTGTCATGTGTGCCAAAAGCTTTTGAAAATCTTCATATGAGAAAAAGGGTGTATCGACACTGAGTACACAGATGATCTCTTCATGAAGCTGTTCGAAGGCGGAGATGAGTCCTATGTGCGGGGCGCTATCCTTGTATCGGGGCAGATCTTCGATGAAATCCGCTTCAAAGTTAAACTTCTCTTTCGACTTACATCCGACGTAAATTTTGTCAAAATGGGGTTTGAATCTGGCGATCTGATACTCTGTGAGGGTCTGGTACCCACCAAAAGGCAGGAGCGCTTTGTCACGCCCCATACGGGAGCTTTTGCCACCGGCGAAGATGACTAGCGGATGGTGGATGGTTGTTGGTTGATTGTTGATGGTGGATGGTGGCTTCATAGTGCTTTCAACCATCCACTTTCAACTATCAACGAGATCACAGATCCCGTGGATCGGTGATCTTCCCTGTGATCGCGCTGGCTGCGGCGACGGCGGAGTTGGCGAGGTAGATTTCGGAGCTTCGGGCACCCATACGTCCGACGAAGTTACGGTTGGTGGTGGAGATGCAGCGTTCGTTGTCGCCGAGGATGCCCATGTAGCCCCCGAGACATGCGCCGCATGTAGGGTTGCTGACGACCGCGCCTGCGTCGATGAGGATGTCGATGAGACCCTCTTTCTCCGCCTGTTTGAGGATCTTCTGCGTTGCCGGTGTAACGATCATGCGGGTACGCCTTGAGACCTTTTTGCCTTTCATGATTTCCGCTGCGATGCGCAGATCTCCCAGACGTCCGTTGGTGCATGAGCCGATGAAGACTTGATCGACTGTGAGGTCGTCTTCGACCGCCTGACGGATCGACTTGCCGTTGGAGGGCAGGTGCGGGTAGGCGATGACGGGATCGAGTTTGCTGACGTCTATCTCGATCGTGCGTACATAGTGCGCGTCGGGATCGGAGAAGTGCAATTTCGGCTCTGCACGAAGCGCTTTGTCCGCCAGAAACTCTCTCGTGATCTCGTCGACCGCGACGATGCCGCTTTTGGCACCCGCTTCGATCGCCATGTTGCAGAGGCTGAAACGGTCGTCCATATCGAGATGAGAGATGGTGTCTCCGGTGAACTCCAGCGTCTGATAAAGTGCACCGTCCACGCCGATCTGGCGGATGATCTCGAGAATCAAGTCTTTTCCGTAGATGTGTTCGCCCGGTTTGCCGGTAAAGATCACTTTGATCGACTCGGGGACGCGGAACCAGTTACCGCCCGTGATCATCGCAAAGGCGAGATCGGTGGAGCCCATGCCGGTCGAGAAGGCACCCAGTGCACCATGCGTGCAGGTGTGGCTGTCGGCACCGATGATGACATCGCCCGGGAGTACCAGCCCCTTTTCAGGCAGCAGCGCATGCTCGATACCCATATCTTTCTCGTCGAAAAAGAGTTTGAGGTCGTGTTTGTAGGCAAATTCACG
>JANTHT010000083.1 GCA_024762235.1 Sulfurospirillum sp. | reverse complement strand
AAAAGCGGTAGATCGCAAAAAGTACGACGCCCAGAAATATCAGTGTCAACGTACGTGAGGAGAGGGTATGGACAACATAGCCGCTCAAAAGCCCGCCCAGGAAACCGCCAAAACCGAAGAAGATCGTACTCGAGATCTTCAGAGTACCCTTTCTGAAGTTGAGGAAAGAGCCGAAGATCGAGCTGAAGACCATCTGTACGACGGAGATACCGATCGCATCTTTGATATCGAATCCAAGAAAGAGGAGTACAGGAACGAGAATAGTACCTCCCCCTACACCGAAAAAGCCCGAAATCGCGCCGACTGCCACACCTGAGATGAGTAAAGCACTATCCATTGTAACCCTATTGTGATTTTGACCGATTTTACATAAAAGCCACTTAAAGGTATAATATGCTTATGGAAGAAGAGAATCATGAAGGTAGTCTGGCTCCGGAACATCTGGGTTACGACAAGCTGATCGACATCTCAGTCACACTCGTGACCGAACTGGGTTCCACGATGGTGACGGTGCGTGACTATCTGGGGCTCAAAAAAGGTTCTGTCATCGACCTCGGCAAACCGGCGGGTGAAAGTGTCGAACTTTATGTCAACAAAAAGATCGTCGGCAAAGGAGAAGTGATGGTTTACGAAGAGAATCTCGCCATCCGTATCAATGAAATTCTCGATTCCGATTCGATCATACAATACTTCAAGAAAGAGAGTATGTGAAAGCCCTGCTGCTTTCGGTACTCTGGACTACCTTTCTGTGGAGCGTTTCACTCAAAGAGTATACCCTCTACGACAAGCCGGACCGCATCGATCTGATGCTCACCTTCGACGCACCCTGGCCCGGGAAGATCACCAGAACCCAAAAAGAGAAGCGTGAGATGCTGATGCTCAAAGATGTTACATTTCCACGTCAGGAGGAGGTACGAAAACCCGATTCCCCCTTTCTGGGGGAGTTGCGCATCGCGCCGCTCAAAGATGCGACACTGATCGCACTGCAGGCAAAAGTGCCTCTGAAGATCAACGCCTCCAAGACGATCGACAACACCGGTCTGCGTATACGTATCGAACCGGCATCCGGTGCAGAGGAAGCGACGCTGCGCCCGATCCCCCAAAAAAAGAACGCTTCCCGGAGTACAGATGGCACTTCGGACATTTCTTGGGCGTTCGGCAAAGTGGTGTTCGTACTGTTGCTGTTGACAGCACTGCTATGGTTTCTTAAAAGATGGATCGAAAAGCGTAGCGGTGCAACATGGCTCTTTGGCGAGAGGGGTGCTGCGACGGAAGATATCAGAATCCTGGCACAAAAACCGCTCGATATGCGAAATCGTATCGTACTGATCGGTTACGGCGAGAAGAAGTATCTTGTTTTGACAGGGGAAAACGCTCTCCTGCTCGATCGTTTTGAAGAGGATGAAGCGGCGTTTGAAACGCTGCTTCAGAAACATGGGAAAAAACTGGGTGATTTTCTGGAAAACCAGTGATAGGCACTCGCCAAATTTTAACGTGTGTACACTGTATGCTCTAATTTGCCAGAAATATCACCACTGTTTATGCTGCTTCGCTGTGCAGATTTTATCTGTTCCCAATTTGCCTCTGCTTTGTCGAACCAGTAAGTCGCTAACTCCAGATTTTTGGGAACCCCATATCCGTTATGATACATGACCCCAAGATTTTGCGCCGCTATATAATCACCCTTCTCTGCGAGTGATTTAAAAATAGCCACCGCAATATCGATTTCACCCTTTTCCAAAGCTTCCATCGCGTCAGAGAGATCACTTTCACTGCATGGAGTCTCCATACTTTGTGAAGTAATGCACGCATCAGGCACACTTTCAGGACAACAAGCGCAAACATCACCGAACAGGGCAGAGGCCAAAACTAAAATAGATATCCATATTTTCATTTACAACGCTCCTCACATTTGTAACAATATCGACTGAATATCCATTTCATTGAACTTTTTAAATAACAAAATAAAGTGATTCAGGATGATGCACAACCAGTGCGCTCGTCGTCTGCTCCGGATACATCTGATAGGTCTCTCCCAGTTCGATACCGAACGTTTCGGGCTTCAGCATCTCGAAAAGCTCTTTGTTCATCGCCAGATCGGGACAAGCGGCATAACCGAAAGAGTAACGTGTACCGTGATAGCGTGTCATCTTTACATCCCGCAGGCTGTGTCCCTCTTTTTCGGCGATATTGAGTTCCAGGCGGATCTGCTTATGGATAATCTCCGCGATCGCTTCTGCCAGTTCGACCGAAAGTCCGTGGAGATGGTGGTATTCGCTGTATTTGCCTTCCGCATAGAGTGCCTGCTCTTTTTCACTGAATTTTGGCCCTGCGCTGGCGAGCTGAAAAGCGACGACATCGTGCCGGTCACTGTGAAAATAGTCACTGAGACAGCGGTAGGGTTTGCGCATCTGACGCGGAAACTCTAAACGGTACTTCGCCCGATCGCGTACCTTCTCCAGCGGTTCCCGGTTGATCTCTTCCTCACTGAACCACCCCTCGCTCTCGTCGAAGACCAGCAGCGCATCGCCGTCGGCACGGCACGGATAGTATCCGTAGAGTGCCACCGGTTCGAGCAGATTTTCCTTGAGTATCTGCTGTTTCATCTCTTCGAAGAGGGGCCATAGCTTCTCTTTTTCGATCTTTTCGCGCGCCTCTTTGGTCAGCTTTTTGTTGACATACCCCCAGCGCTGGTTGAAGAGTATCTTGTGATTGATCCAGTCGAAGGCGAGTTCCCGTACATCGGCATCGAGCACGCGTCTCCCCCAGAAGGGAGGATTGGGTATCGCAATCTCGCGGCCTGGCATCTTGATCTGCGAAATGGGCGGTATATCTTTTTTTTGCTTCTTTTTTACAACGGCGACGTCCAGATCTTTCTTATCCTTGCCGCCCAGATCGGTATCGAAATTCCCCTCTTCGATCCTGCTCATCGCGATGATCCCGTCGAAAGCGTCTTTGCAGTAGAAGATCGGACCGTCATACGCCGGCCGGCAATATTCATCGACAAATTTGCCCGTCAGCGCCGCACCGCCCAGCAGTACGGGAAGTTTAATCCCTCTCTCCTGTAGATACTGCAGATTCTCCAGCATGACACCAGTCGACTTGACGAGCAGACCACTCATGCCGATCGCATCGATCTTCTGCTCTTCGACCACTTTCATGAAAGATTCGATATCCGCCTTGATACCGATATTGATCACTTTGAAACCGTTGTTGGTGAGGATGATGTCGACCAGGTTCTTTCCGACATCATGCACATCCCCCTTGACTGTACCCAGAACGAGCGTCGTTTTGGAACTCTTCTCCTTTTTGGGGAGATAGGGATTCAGAAAATCGACAGCCGCTTTCATCGTCTCCGCAGACTGGAGCACGAACGGCAGCTGCATCTTCCCGCTTCCGAAGAGTTCTCCCACCTCTTTCATCGCGTCGATCAGGACGACATTGACGATCTCTTCGGGTGGGATCTCCTCTTTGGCTTCGGGGAGGAGTTTCAGCATGCGCTCCTTGTCTCCGTCGAGCAGCAGTTTATGCAGCTTTTGGCGCGTCGTCATCTTCGCAAATGCCGCATCATCCTCATCCTGACTCGTCGCCTTGACGTCGCTGAAGTGTTCGATGAAGCGAAAGAGCGGGTCCCCCTCTTCCCTTCGGTTGAAGAGGAGATCTTCACACACTTTGATATCCTCTTCACTCATCTTGTGGATCGGCATCGTATTTTTGACATTGACGATCGCCATCGTCAGACCCGCCTGGACACAGTGGTGCAGAAAGACGGAGTTGAGATACTCTCTGGCATGCTTGTCCAGACCGAACGAGATGTTGGAGATCCCCAGTACGAAACCCACTTCCGGATGTATCGCATGAAACTCCCGGATCGCTTCGATCGTCTCTATCGCAGCGGTATGGTACTCCTCTTCACCGCTTCCCACGGTGAAGGTGAGCAGGTCGAAGACGAGATCTTCGGGATCGAGTCCATGCTTTTGTGTCGCCAGCTGATAGATGCGCTCCGCCACTTCCACTTTACGCTGCTTATCCTTCGCCATCCCCTCTTCGTCGATCGTCAGACAGACCAGCGAAGTCCCGAACCGTTTGGCGAGACGGCAGACCGCATCGAACTTATCGATACCGTCCTCGAGGTTGACGGAGTTGAGGATCGGTTTGCCTCCTACCTGTTTGAGTCCCGTCTCCAGCGCTCTGGTCTGGGTAGAGTCGAGCATGAGAGGCAGCGTCACCTTCTGCGCATAGAGCGATGCGATGATCTCCATATCTTTCGTCTCGTCACGTCCGGCAAATCCGACACTCAGATCGATACCGTGCGCGCCATAACGCACCTGCTGCTGCGCTACCGACAGCGTCCCTTCGTAATCTTCCGCCAGCAAGAGTTCACGGAAAGCTTTGGAACCGGTGGCGTTGCTGCGCTCACCGATCAGAAAAGGCGGCGGATTCTGTATCAGTTCCCGCGTTTCGAAAAGCGATGCGAGCGCTTTGGGCTGGTTGCCGGAAGGGGGTTTTGGTTTGACACCTTCAAGTGCGTCGCTGAGCGCTTTGATATGCTGAGGCGTAGTGCCGCAGCATCCTCCCAGTATCGCCACACCGTCGAAGTCGGCAAACCGTTTCTGTTGCTCTGTAAACTCTCCGGGCCCCATCGGGTAGAAGGTGAAACCGCCCCGGTTTTGCGGAAGTCCGGCGTTGGCATGCACGGAGATCGGTTTGGGCCACACTTCCGAGAGTGTCCTGACATGTTTGGCGACCTGCTCGGGGCCGGTGCCACAGTTGAAACCGAGCGAAAGGATATCGAACGGCTCCATGATCACGGCGATCGTTCTGGCATCGGTACCGATCAGCATGCTGCCGGCAAGCTCGATCGTCACCGAAACCATAATCGGCAACGATTTTCCGGCTTCATTGGCGATATCTTCACACGCATGCAGTGCCGCCTTGATCTGCAGTGGATCCTGACATGTCTCAAGCAAAAAAAGGTCGGCACCGCCATCCATGAGTCCCTTCGCCGCTTCACGGTATCCCGCATACATGGCGTCGTAGGAGATATGCCCGAGTGATGGAAGCTTGGTACCGGGCCCCAGATCACCGGCGACATAGCGCGGTTTTTCGTCTGTACTGTATTGCGCACATGCTTCTTTGACGATCGATGCTCCTGCATACGCCAGTTCATAGGTTCTCTCACCGATATCGTAATCTTCCAGAACCCAGGGAATGGCTCCGAATGTGTTGGTCTTGATGATATCCGCTCCCGCTTTGAGGTACGCTTCGTGGATTTTGGAAATCCCTTCACGGAAAGTGACGTTGAGCAGTTCGTTACACCCTTCGTTGCCCTCCCATACCGATTCGGGAATTTCGAGGCTCTGTATCTGTGTCCCCATCGCACCGTCGATGATGACTATCTTCTTTTGAATCAATTCATGAAGGTCTGGTTTTCGCAATGATCTATTCTCTTTTCACTATATGATGTTAAATTTGTGGCAGCACACCAGATTGATATTTTTGCAGCGTGTTGCCAGGGAGAGAGAAGGAAGGTTTTTTTTGATTTTCTCAAATATCTCACGAAGGGAGATATGCCCGTAGCTCTCCATCAGTCGTACGATAGCCAGACGCTGGGGCGTGATTTTGATATTGTGCGTCTTGCGTAGTTGCATGTATTTTTGCAAACCCATACCTTTTTACGCTTAGTATAACAAAAATTCTCCGGATCGTCAATTAAAGCGGTGTGCCGCCTCACTTTTCAGAGTATCTGCACACCGCTCGTATATTGTAGTTGTATCAGATCGAGTAAAATATCGGTTCGCAATTCCCAGACGCGCTGCTCCGTCTCCAGCATATCGAGTCTGTTTTGCATCGACTCGAGATAGAGATCCCCTTTTTCGGATGCAATGGGTGCACTTCTTCTGACAGCGATACTTTGCATGCGCTTCTTCAGAAACTCGCCATGCTTCTTCTGTTTCTCTATCTCGCTTTTTCGATAGGCGATATCGAGGTAGATCGCTTCTATCTCCTTCTTCAACATCAGCTGTTCGGCACGATGTGCCTCTCGCATCAGTTTCTGCTGCTCCTTGGCGTACCCTGTCCCATCCCGAAGCGTAAGCGGAATATTGAGTTCGATGCCTGCCAGCGTTTCACGTCTGTCGATAAAGGTATACTGCTTGCGATCCAGATAAGCTTTTGCCTTCATATTCTCCTTCCATCCGGTGCTGCTTTTCAGATCGTTGTATCGCGCCTCTTCCTGTTGCCTCGTCAGAATATTTTGCATCGCGATTTGCCTGAGCGTATCGATGTCGAGTAGTTTCACTTTTTCGATATTGCTTATCAACGGTGCATACCGCTTGTCGAACTTCTCATAATTCTGGTAGGCGAGATACTCCAGAGATTTCCGCTTCTGTGCGTAGTCGCGTACGAAACGGTCATAGAGAGTCCGCGTGACCGTACCTGCCGCAAGGGCTCTCTTGTAGTGGCGCACCATCTTTTTCATCAATCCGGTCTGCAACGTTGTATAGTAGAACCCGATATTTTTCTTGATCTCCGCAATCTCGATCTTCGCCATCTTCACATAGTTGTCGCTGATCTTTTCGATCTCATTCTCGTAGGCGACACTTTTAGCCGCGATTTTGGCTGCGTGGCGACGCTGACCGAAGAGGCTGCCATCGTAGATATTCAAGAGGAGTCCGACATCCGCACCGTTCCGCTCTCTGTCCACGGCTCTTTCGAACTTCAGTTTAGCCTGCAGAGGCGACACGGCACTCTCTTCGCGATAGCTTTCGAGAAAGTGCTCCTTGTTGCGTCGCAGCGTTTCGCGGATCTCCAGCCCCTTGTCGATAATCTCTCTGAAACGGGGATTATCCGTGAAAAAGTCTCCCCCCGCACTATGCCCTGAAACCCTGCGATCCGATGCATCTGCCTTGATTTTAGGTGGCGCTGGCGGCATCTTTGTCAGATC
This sequence comes from Sulfurospirillum sp., assembly GCA_024762235.1. Lineage (GTDB taxonomy): Bacteria > Campylobacterota > Campylobacteria > Campylobacterales > QNZT01 > QNZT01. The sequence goes on along the minus strand of JANTHT010000083.1, from coordinate 1,218 downwards.
TGAGAGATTGTCGGCCCTGCGTATGAAATAGTCCAGATGTGCTGATTTCGCCCGTTTTTCCCATATCTTCAAATCACGTACATGCGGACGTGATGGCGTTTGAATCAGCAGATAGGGTTTCCCTTCGACGCGCCTGGTGACGATATCTGCATCTATACCGGCATTTGTCGCTTTCGCCACCAGTTGTTCCGCATACTTTTTCTGAGAGGATGCAAAAGCGCCCAGCTGCAGTCTGTAAGCGGCTGCATGGATTGACAAGGCAAGCAGTGACAGCATGGACACGATGATCAAAAAACGTTTCATCTGTTCTCCTTTTTCGGTGCTACGATCTCCAGCGTCCCGGTATCGATAGTGTTGGGTCCATCCGGTGGCGCCCAATGTGCATCGGGTGGACACGTTTCAATCGGTTTCCATCTATGTTCGGGCGGAATCTTAAACCGTATATGATCGATTCTGTTTTCATGCGCGAATCCCCCATGCAGGTTCAGATCGACACCCAGCAGCAGATTGTAGAGGTGATTTCCCGCGCTGCTCCACTGTAGCGTGACATGACGTATATTGCGCACTTCACTGTTACGGAAGGTGCTGTACCAGGTGCGTGCGAAACGTACATACCCGCTCCCCTTCTTACCCTTGTTCCAGCTGCCGTCGATCAGCAGATTTTCCAGTAGCAGACCGTAGCAGTAGTCACACTCGACCGCATCGCTGCCGCTGTTGATGATTTTGAGATTTTGCAGTTTACACTTCGCGGCATAGTGGAGGGAGATCGCATCGGCTGCGAAGTCCGGATAGAGATTCCGATAGGTATGATGGTAGTCGGAGATCAGCTTACCTGCCGGCCCCTCCTGTAACAGTGTGAAATTTTTCAATATCACATCTTCGACCATCTCCGTTGCGATCACTTCACTCTTGCCGCCGCTGAAATCGGTCAATACCGGTTTTTTCGTATAGAGCACGCTTTTTTGCGGATCATAATCCAGTAGAGCTACGATCTCCTGACGTAAATAGGGGTATTTTCGATACCAATTCCTTGCCCCCAGCACCCCATGGACAAAACTTCTGTCGTTTGGCTGTCGCAACAGCAGATATGGGGTGAGCTCTTTTGGCGCATCGATCCCGAAAGCGCTCTGATTGCGGTAGATCGATTGCGTCGTGTACCCGACACGTCTGCCTCGTTTTCCTGCAACACGTATCACGCCGTTTTTATTGCTCCCTTTT
>JANTHT010000082.1 GCA_024762235.1 Sulfurospirillum sp. | reverse complement strand
TGATGGTGGGCGGTTTCGACCGTTACTTTCAGGTCGCCAAATGTTTCCGTGACGAAGACCTGCGCGCCGATCGTCAGCCGGAGTTTACACAGATCGACCTCGAGATGAGTTTCGCGGGACAGGAAGATGTGATCCAGGTCTCCGAAGAGATGCTCAAAGCGGTATTTGCAGCCTGTGGCCATACGATCCATACACCGTTCAACCGTATCACACATTTTGAAGCGATGGAGAAGTACGGAAGTGACAAACCCGACATGCGCTACGATCTGGCCATGGTCGACGTGATCGATATCTTCGAGCGCTGTGACAACGAGATCTTCTCGACTATCGCCAAAGACAAGCATCACAACCGTATCAAAGCGCTCAAAGTCCCCAACGGAGACAATATCTTTTCCAAACGCCAGATGAAGGGCTTTGAAGATTATGTCAGGAAATTTGGCGCGAGTGGGCTTGGATATTTCCAGATGAAAGAGGATGGCCTCAAGGGACCGCTGGCGAAATTTTTCAGTGCAGCGGATCTTGAAGAGATCGTCAAAGTCACCGACATGAAAGTGGGCGATGTGGTATTCTTCGGAGCAGGTGAGAAAAAACTGGTGCTCGACTACATGGGGCGTTTCCGTATCTATCTGGCAGAGCTTATGGAGATCATCCCCGAAGATGTGTTTGAGTTTGTCTGGGTGGTCGACTTCCCGATGTTCGAAGTGGACGAGGGGCGTGTCAAGGCGCTGCACCATCCGTTTACGATGCCCAAAGACCTGGACAAAGAGTATGTCGAAGAGATCGAATCGATCGCCTATGACATCGTCCTCAACGGTGTCGAACTGGGCGGGGGAAGTGTGCGTATCCACAAACCGGAGATCCAGGAAGAGGTCTTCAAACTGCTGGGTATCAGCGAAGAGGAGGCGCAGGAGAAGTTCGGCTTCCTCGTCGAAGCACTCAAGTACGGTGCGCCGCCGCATGCGGGACTGGCATTTGGCCTCGATCGCCTGATCATGCTCATCACCAAAAACAGCTCTATCCGTGATGTTATCGCATTTCCGAAGACGCAAAGCGCGCAGTGTCTGCTCACACAGGCGCCGGGCAGCGTCGATCCTGAACAGCTCAAAGAGTTGCACATACGCATCAGAGAACCCAGAAAAGCATAGGAGAAGATATGAAGAAACTGTTTTTAATCATCGGAGCCCCGGGCAGCGGCAAAACAACAGATGCGGAGCTGATCGCTGAGCGTCATGAAAACATCACCCACTACTCCACGGGAGATATGTTCAGAGCGGAAGTGGCCAGCGGAAGCGAACGCGGTCAGGTCATCAAGTCGTACATTGACAAGGGCAACCTCGTGCCCATCGACATCGTGATCGAAACGATCGTAGAAGCGATCAAAAAAGCACCGACCGATGTCGTCGTGATCGACGGTTATCCCAGAAGTGTGGAACAGATGGAAGAATTGGACAAATATCTCCAGAAAGAGAAAGATGTCAAACTTGAAGCGGTCATCGAAGTGGATGTCAGTGAAGAGACAGCGCGTGACAGAGTCCTCGGACGCGGGCGCGGTGCAGACGACAACAACGAAGTTTTCGACAACCGCATGAAAGTCTATCTCGAACCGCTCGAAGATATAGAGAAATTCTACAATGAAAAAGGATTGCTCAAAAAAATCAGCGGTGAAGGGACGATCGAAGAGATCGTCGACGAGATGGACAAATTTATCCTGAGCAAGCTGCAAAACGACTGAGCATTTCAGGGGAGGTCTTTAGTACCTCTCCTGTAAACCTTTCCCCATTTTTTCCATCCTCCTCCCTTTTTATGTTATAATTGCTCCAGTTTCCAGGAGGAGTATCTCATGACAGTGCAACAGTGGTACGACATGATAGGGCAGAAAGATTCGGTTTTCGATGTTCCCGATCCCGACAAGTTCAAAAATGCAACTGCAGTCATACTCTGCAATATTCTGTACCTTGAGAGTGTGACGGATAAAGAGGAGTTGCAGAAGTTCTGTACACTGCTCAAAAAAGATGCGGGCATCGAGAAGTCGAAACTCGACACAGCGGACAGAGTCAAACTCAAGTCGAGCGTTCAGGAGGCGACGCAGATCGTCAAAGAGCAGCTTCAGAGCGATCCGGTGAAGATGATGGAGTTCATGCGCATGCTCAACCGTTTCATCATGGTCGACAAGTGCCGTGAAGATGATTACTGTATCTTCGAAGAAGTGAGAGAACTGCTCTTTGATCAGTGATACGTTTCTGCTGCCTCCCCGTATCCAAAACAGTGTCGGTGAGGAGCGCAAAGTCGGTTTCGAGATCGAATTCAGCGGGCTGAAGATCGCAGAGATCGTCACGATCATCGAGGAGCTCTATGGCGGAGAACGTCAGGAGATCACCCCCTACAAAATCAAAGTCAGAGATACCGCGCATGGTACGTTCAATGTGGTGCTCGACTTTCGTCTCCTCAAGGAGGAGTTGCTCAAAAATGAGCTTGCGCAGCTCGGTTTTGCGGAGGAAGAGGATCTGAAGTTCATCCGACAGATAGAAGATCTGATCGCCTCGCTCTCAGAGACGGTCGTTCCCTACGAGATCGCGACGCCGCCTATACTTATCACCAGGCTCGGCGTACTCGATACACTCGAAGAGCGGTTGCGTCAGGCGGGCGCGAAGGGGACGGATGCCTCTGTCGTCTACGCTTTCGGACTCCATATCAATCCCGAAGTGCCGTCGTTCGAAGGGGATGAGCTGCTGCGCTACTTCAAGGCCTTTCTGACGCTCTACGAGTGGCTCGTCTATGTCAACAGGACCGATCTGCTGCGACGCATGACACCTTACATCCGCCCTTTCGAAAAACGCTACGTCGCGATGGTACTCGAACCCGATTACCGGCCCAGACTCGATCAGTTCATCGACGACTACCTCCTCTTCAACCCGACGCGCAACCGACCACTTGACATGCTGCCGCTGTTCAAATATCTGGATGCGGCGAAAGTGGAAGCGGCGATAGACGATCCGCGTATATCCGCACGTCCGACATTCCACTATCGCCTGCCGGACTGCCGCATAGACCGGGAAGTGCACAACCTGGCGCATGCATGGAACGGCTGGGTGGAAGTAGAAAAACTGGCCGAAGATGAGGCGCGGCTGGCGCGGTTCGCATCGGCGTATCTGGCATATCTGGAAGACCCCTTCGCGATCTTCGGTGAAGATTGGGCACATCAGGCAGAGAGGATGCTGCAAGATGGCAGATAGAGTGCGCATCGGTGTGACAGGGCCGGACCGCGGCGGCTTTATCGCGTGGAATTTTACCCGTCTGGCACTCTATGTCTCGGAAGCGACAGCCGTGCGTATCACCCCCTCCCATCCCGCCGATATCGAAAAGCTGGATGGGCTGGTCATAGGGGGTGGTGCAGATATCGATCCCTCTCTCTACGGGGAACGGCGACACATACGGACGGTGCACATCGACCACAAACGGGACAAGATGGAGTGGGCACTGCTGGAGAAAGCACTGGCAAAGAAGATACCGGTGCTGGGCATCTGCCGCGGGATGCAGATGATCGACATCTTTCTCGGAGGGACGCTCTACCCGGATTTGAACGATCTGGATCTGAAATTCAGCTATGATCGCTCTCCATTCCCCCACAGGATCATCTATATCAAGCCCCGTACCAAGCTGCATAAGATTCTGCGGGTCAGCAAGTGTGAAGTCAACAGTATCCACCACCAGGCGGTCAGGAAGCTGGGCAGGGGATTGCGTATTTCAGCCGAAGATGACAATAAAATCACGCAGGCGATCGAACATGAAACCTATCCGTTTTTACTGGGGGTGCAGTGGCATCCGGAGTATATGCCGCAGAGTGCGATACAGCGAAGGCTCTTCAAAGCGCTGGTCGATCAGGCGAAGAAACGGAGAGGTTAGTCGCCTCCCTTTCGCATCTCTTCGAGGATCGCTTTAACACGCTCTTCGGCGCTTTTGTATCTGTCGGGATAGTGCTGTTTGGGTTGTGTGGTCGCGGGTGTGACGCTTTTGGGCGGCTGCGGATTTTCGGGTTGCGTCACTTTCGGCATTTTGTTCTGCAGTTTGGGGCGGGGGCTTGTTTTCGGTTGCTGTACGGGCTTCGGCTTCTGCAGGAGGAGCGGTTTTCCAGTCTTTTTCACGATCGCCTCTTCGACCTTTTCAAGAGAAGGGGGCAGAGTGGTTTTGGGGGAAGCGGAGAGGTTCTCCTCTTCGATAGCGCTTAGATTCGGCGCAGCCTCCTCGGGTTTGGGCAGAACCTTTTCGGTGGTATTTGCTTCAGGATGCTTCTCTTTTTGTCGGGGAGGTTGTTCGGCTCTTTTGACAGGAGGTTTTGGCGTCTCCTCTTTTCGTTTGATCTTCGGAAGAATCTTCTTCTCGATCACCTGTTCGACTTTTCCGATGACTGTTCTATCTTCGGCGACGATCTTATGGGTATCTGGTGCGATATAGAGGCTCTCGTTCATCAAGTTGATTTCTCGAATGGCAAAAATGACAAATGCGATAATCAGAATATATTTCCACATAGGGTGCCTTCATTTGTATAGGGTATAATGAAGATATCGGACGATCGGCTTAAAACTTGATAAAATCGTCCAAATTGTCTTGTAGTGTGTACGAAAAGGAACAGTCATGATCGAAAATCCAAGATTTTACAGTGTGATCATCGGTACGGAGCTGCTTAATGGCAGGAGAGAGGACAGCCACTTCGCATTTCTGAGTGGGACACTCAATCGCAGGGGCTGGGAACATGTGGCAAACTTCGTCGTCAAAGATGACGTAGTATTGCTCGAAAATGTCTATAAAATGGTGCAGCAGGATCCCGAAGCGGTCATGTTCTCTTTCGGCGGGATCGGTTCGACACCCGACGACTTCACCAGAGAGGTGGCGGCCAAAGCCTTTACCGGTGTGAGACCGGTGCGTCACAAAGAGGCTGAAAAGATCATCCTCGATCGTCTGGGAGAGCGGGCCTATCCGCACCCGATCCGCATGGCCGATCTGCCCAAAGGTGCGGAGCTGATCGATAATCCGATCAACAGGATGCCCGGCTTTCAACTGGAAGGCCGCTTCTTTTTCGTGCCCGGCTTTCCGCAGATGGCACACCCCATGATCGATGAAGTGCTCGACCGGCTCTATCCCAGAAATCGACCGATATACAGTTATAACTTCATCGTCGAGGGGAGTGAAGCGATGCTGATCGACATCATGAATCAACTCCCGGAAGATCTGGAGCTCTCCTGCCTGCCTGCCTATGAAGGTGAGAAGAAAACAGCAGAGATTTACCTCGCCGACAGTGACGCGAAGAGGTTGGAAAAGTGGTGCACCTTTTTTAAGGAAGAGTTGCATAAAATACACCTAAAATTTCAGGAGATATAGATGGATATCAGCAAAATAAACCCCGGTGCCAACCCCGACAAGATCAACGCCCTCATCGAGATTCCCTTCGGTTCCAACATCAAGTACGAAGTGGATAAAGAGAGCGGTGCAGTAGTCGTAGACCGTATCCTCTACTCGGCGATGTACTATCCGGCGAACTACGGTTTCGTACCCAACACACTGGCAGACGACGGTGATCCGGCCGATATCCTCGTCATCAACGAAAACAGTTTTCAGGCGGGATCTGTGATTGCATGCAGACTCATCGGTGTGCTGGTGATGGAAGATGAAGCGGGCATGGATGAGAAACTGGTCGCCGTACCGGTGACCAAGATCGACCCGACCTACGACGGTGTAGAATCACTCGACGACCTCCCCAAAGCGACACTGGACAAGATCAAAAACTTCTTCGAAACCTACAAAACACTCGAACCCGGCAAATGGGTCAAAGTGAAAGATTACCAGGACAAGGAAGCGGCGAAAAAGATGCTCCAAAAAGCGATCGATGCGTATAAAGGCTAGATTTCTTAAATAATATTGGATGCTTTGTGCCGCGCGAGCCTGCTGCTGAAGCAAACATAGCGTTAGCGTAGCCGCAGGGGCTTTGCTCCTGGGGCGTCATTCAAGATCAGCGCGGAACCTGAGCAAATGTGCGTCAGCACTTGCGATGGCAGGCATCATATAGACTGCACAATCAAAACCGATCAAACTATCCTAAAAAGGTTCATGTTACAATGACCCCTTTTAGGAGCCGATCATGAAGAAAAAACTTTCACAACTCTCCCTGCTGTTGCTCATCGCCGCATCACTGGCGGCATTTCAACTGAGCGATCTTTATCGGGGCAAGTCTAAAACATCGTCACACATCTCGACCGACAATCTCCTCGCCATCAGCTGGCAGAATGCTTTTTGCCAGACGCATCAGAATAGAAGGGAGTGCCGTAACGTCAAGCCGTCACACTTCAGCGCTTCCCACTTCACACTGCACGGCCTATGGCCCCAGCCGCGCAGCAGAGTCAACTGTAAAGGAGCGCAAAAAGTCTATCTGCCCAAAAAACTCTACCGGGAACTGCTGGAAGTGATGCCCGCTGCCAGAAGCGGCCTGCACAAACACGAATGGAAAAAGCACGGTACATGCTACGGCACTTCGCCGGAGCGCTACTTTCGGGATTCGATCTATCTGGTCAAAGTGATCAACGCCTCGCCCGTACGTGACCTCTTTGCACGAAACATCGGCAAGACAGTGACGATAGAGCAGGTACGTTTCGCCTTCGACAGAGCTTTTGGAAAGGGAAGTGGGAGAAAAGTGAAGATGGTCTGCAACCAGGGGCTCATCACTGAACTCTGGATCAATCTCAAAGGGGAGATCAGGGAAGGTGCAGAGCTCTCGAAACTGCTCAAAAGAGCCCCGATGGCAAAGGGCGGTTGCCGTAAAGGAAAAGTGGACGCCGCGGGGTTTTAAAACGCCTTCTGATGCGTCAGCTCTTCGAGCAGTACCGTCGCGTAGGCGCCTTTTGGAAGCGTGAAGTTGAGTTCGAACCAGGCCTGTTCCTCTTTGTAGGTGTAGTCGATATCCTCCGCCCAGATCCAGGCGAAGCGTCTGGTGCCGTTCATCTTGTCGCAGAAGCTGTCACACTCTTTGATGATATCTTTTTCATAATTCCCGGCGATGCCTGTCGCCTGTGCGGCTTTGTGTCCGGCCAGCAGACCTGTCGGAGTGACCTGTTTCTGTACAAACCGCAGACTCTCCGCCTCGAGATCTTCACAGAGAAACATTCTGCCGTGGGGATAGTGGTGCATCAGCTCTCCGGGAAGGAGTCTGAAAAAGCTCTCCTGTTTTTTGATCTGTGTGATCGTCTCTTTGGGCATGTTGAAGAGTTCGAAGAGCTCCTTTTCGGTGAAGGAGTTGAAGAGTTTGCTGATCTCGACACGCTTTGAAAGCCAGAGATTGAAGAGGTGGCTCTGATAGGCAGAGATGAAAAAGTTGCGCATCTTTTTGTTGCGTTCACGTACCTTTCCTTCGAGGATCGCCTTGCCGCGTTCGAAGTTGTTCCCCTCACGCCCGAAGCGCTGATAACCGAAATAATTTGGAAGGCCTTCATCGTTGATGATCTGAAGCACATTCTGCATGATCATCGCCCCGGTAGGATTGACCTTCTTGAGGCGGATGAAAAAGCGGTTACCCTTCAGATGGCCGGTTTTGATTTTGTTGTTGTGGTAGGTCGTTTCGAGGATTTTGATCTTCTCATGAGAGAAACCTTCAAACGCTTTTTCGTACTTTTTCAGGACAGAGATATACTGGATCGTCATGCCCTCTTTATCTTTGAGGCCGGCGTAACCGAACTCTCTCGCTTTGATGCCCAGATGTTCACTGAAGATCTGCAGCATTCCCCAGGTCGTCAGATCTTTTTTGCGCACTTTGAGGATCATGTGCTCCCCCTCGCCGCTGAATTCATAGAGCGGGACTTCGCTGACGACGAAATCTTTGCTGTTTTTGGTGAAGTGTAGATCCAGAGCGGGGTGGTTCAGGTAGAAAAGCCGGTCCATTTATGATCCTCGGAAGTGGTTTGGTGGGCATTCGCTCTCGTAACTGCCGGGTACGGCAGTCGCGAAAACAGTGACGGGAGTATCGTGTTTTTTTGCAATCTGCATGATTGCTTCCCGGTGTTTCGGGGGAAATGCGAAGAGTATCTCATACTCCTCGCCGCTGCAGAGCTGCGCTTTTGTGAAGTGCTCTGTGAAGTCGAATCCGACACCGTTGATGCGGGAGAGTCTGGAGAGATCTTTACT
>JANTHT010000081.1 GCA_024762235.1 Sulfurospirillum sp. | reverse complement strand
TTGCTCTGCCGAATCTTGGATCTATAGGGCTTTCCCAACTATCACCTTCTGCTGTAAATACTATTTTCATAATCAATTCTCCTTTAAAAAATTCGTTATGGTTTTCCAGCTCATCTCTAGCTGCTGTGATATTTCACAATTTCTGTCAAATTCAACTATTGGCTTTGCCACACTCATCGCTTTTGTAAAGTTTTCATCATAAGCGAGTGATGCAATGACCTGCACACCCTCTTTTGAGAGGTAATCACGAATTTTCTTTGTAATCTCACCATTCAAGTCACATTTGTTGATAATAGCGACAACTTTTAAATTGAAAGTTTTTGTCAGCTGATGTACCCGTTTTAAATCGTGCAGACCCGAAACGGTCGCTTCAGTCACCAGTACCACAAGGTTTGCCCCGCTCAAACTTGAGATAACAGGGCATCCTATACCGGGACTTCCATCTGTTATAACATACTCTTTATCCTCCTTGAGTGCCATCTCTTTACCGACACGCTTTACTTTGGAAACAAGCTTACCGCTGTTTTCTGCACCAAATCCCAACTTTGCATGCACCATTTTGGCACCGGTTTTTATCTCTGATACAAAAAGATCACCCGCTTTTTGCGTGACCATCTCTATCGCACCATTAGGACATACACGGCTGCAATAGTGGCACCCTTCGCACGATATAGGATCTACCGCATGATACTCAGGCTCTTTGCTGATGGCATCAAAACGGCATACATCAAAACATTTACCGCAGTTATTACACAAATTCGGGTCAATGACTGCCAACTCTCCGCTGTAGAAATCTTCCTGCTCTTTAAAATCTGCATCCAAAAGCAGGTGCATATTGGCCGCATCGACATCACAGTCACAAACGACAGCATCTTTCGAAGCCAGATAGGCATACGAAGAGCTTATGCTGGTTTTACCTGTTCCGCCTTTACCGGAGATGACAACAACTTCTCTCATTTTATCCCTCCGATAAAAGTGATAATCTCATCAAGAGACTCTTTAAAGTGCGCAATTTTATCATATATCAACTCCCCGTTTGAGTAGAGTTTCGCCACCTCTTTGTCATTTTTGATTTTTGCAATAATCGGAATATTCTCAGCCTCACAATACTTTTGGACACCATCATCGCCGATACCGTAACGGTTAATCACTACACCGATTTTTTGATTCAGTACCCTCATCGTCTCAACTGCCAGTTTTAAATCATTCAACCCAAAAGGAGTGGCTTCTGTAATCAAAATGACAAAGTCACTGGATCGGCTTGCCTCGATAACAGGGCAGGATGTTCCGGGAGGTGCATCATAAATTTTGATATTTTGAGGAAATTTTTCATCCACATACTCCATTGTCCGGGCAATCAGCGGTACTGCCATCTCCTGCCCAAGATCCAGTTTGCCTTCCACAAAAGAAAAGAGTTCATTTTTATACTCATTGATGACGCCTATCTTTGCAGGTGTCATAGGGAGAGAGGATGTCGGGCATAACTCGCTGCATGCATAACAGCTGTGACAAAGCTCAGGAAACACTCTGATCTCTTCGGGCAACTGTAAAATAGCATTAAAAGCACACACCTCTTCACACTCTCCACACAGTGTGCAATCTTTTGCATCCCACTTTGGCACCATTTTATTAGCGACGTTTGAGTTGACAAGATCTGCATTTAAAAAGAGTGCACTGTTTGGCTCTTCTACATCCAAATCAGCCAGCACAACATCTTTGCCCAGAGTCGCCAGATAGGTAGTAAGATTGGATGAAACTGTTGTCTTTCCTGTACCGCCCTTGCCGCTTGCTATGGTTAATTTCATCTACTGCTCCTGATTCTTCCTGATCATCTCTACCACCTCACTTATCTCTCTGGAGTGTGGAACAACAGGCGTTATCTCCATTGCGAGCAGATTATCCATAACGCCTTTACCAAAATCATTGGTGACAAATACATCAACCCCTTTCTCTTTTAAGAAAGCAGGGATAATACGCCCTACACCCAGGTGTCTCTCTCCCTCATTTGCTTTTTCGAGTTGAATGCCTTCCTCTTTTACTCTTTTCATGACGGGGTTTTCAACCATCTCCAGCAACGCACCTTCCGGAAATTGGTAAATAGCTATCTGCTTTGCCAAACCTATATGTTTTGCAATCGTTCTGCCGTTATTGGTAACAAAAGCCACTCTCATTTTACGCTTATCTTTTGCTTCTGTATAATCCACGCCCTGAACTTCACCGATTTTATTCCAAAATCCGCTACCGCGACCGCTTCTATCTCTAACTCTGAGACCTCTATCGTTGCCATATCCCGTACCTAAACCTCTTCCAGGACCTCGTCCTCTGCCGTTACCAACTCCTCTTTCAGATCCTTGTCCTCTTCCAATATTTCTTCTTCCAAACATCTCTAATCCTTTCATTTGAAAATAGTTTTTGCATCATTATTAATGAACATATGTGCAAATATAGCACATTTTCCTTAAATGATTCTTAAAAACTCTAAGTCTATTCAGCTATTTTTTCATTTCTATTACAAACTGCTAAACATTAAGGACTCTATTACTCCTGATAGATCTCAGCCAATTGATTTAAAAGTGGGCATATAAACATCTCAACCTCAGAGATATCAATCCGGCTTTGGTCATAAAAGTAAAAAATATTATATGAAGTTAGTGAGATATTAGATCATTTGAAGTATTGATAAAAAAGCAGAAGCGTGGGACTGTGCAGATAAAAAAGTAAGCTCCTGAAATCGGAGCTTACTCTCAAATGTTACTGTTTCATAGATTTTATCGGATGTTCCTCCGGCGGCAATTTGGTGAGTTCCTTACCGTCAGCCTGCAGCGCTTTGACCATATCGACAAAGCTCATTGCGTAGTCGTAGTAGGTATCGACTGCTCTCGCGCCGTGCTCCTGTACCGTTTTAAAGGTGGTGTAGCCGTCACGACCCGCCGCTATGTAGTTGTTTGTTACGACAACATAAGTTTTGTCATTTTCGATCGGTGAAAAGGCATGCGTCTCTCTGTCCATCACCTCGATGTTGGATATTCTGCTGTTTGCCGGCTGTGTCAGATCGACATCATACCTGATACCGTAGGCATAAGGGAAAGAACCTGTGGAACCGCCGTTATCTTTAAAGTTGATGATCGCATCTTCGAGTACCTGCTTGATCTCGCTTCCTTTCATGTCGATCTCAAAGAGTGTGTTGGAAAACGGCAACATTGCGTAAGCTTCCCCATACGTGATGTCACCCTGGTCGATCGATGTACGTACGCCGCCGGCGTTTTGGATACAGAGATCGGCACGCTTGCTTTTGAGGTAGAACGATTTGGCCACGAGCGGTGCGATATCACTGCCCAGTGGCAGATTGACGCCGTTGTAAGTCTGTCCCGGGATTCTGTTGTGTGCCAGAAGTTCTGCAGACTGGCCGATCACTTCATTCTTTTTGGCATCGATCTGATCCGAATAGACTTTGAGTTTGGCAAGTACATCGGGATCCTCCGGTACGATCTCCAGCTGAGGTGTGCTGTTGATCACTTGCATGATCGCCGCTTTTTCTGTTGCATTGACTTCCACTTTTTTGCCGTCGGCATTTTTCTGCAAAAACTTGTCACCAAGTATGAGTGTCGTTTGACCTTTGCATGCGGTCACTTTACCCGCTTTATCAAAGTCGACTCTCAGATCTCCGACACCGTACGCATACTGCCATGCGGATGTAACGCAGGTTTTTTCACCGTTGACACTCACTTCCTGAGGATAGGTGGCGTAGTTGCTTTTGAGTCCGACATTTGAAAAGTCTCCCAGCAGTGAGTGCGAGTCACCGTCGATAATCACATCGACATTTCTTAGTTTGGAGGCGAAGTCGAGATCGCGATCCATACCGTTGTGGCTGACGAGGATGATTTTGTTGATACCCTGGGCTGTCAAATCATCCGCATACTCCTGCGCCGTAAGCAGTTCATCCGTAAACATGATGTCATCACCCGGGCTGGAGGAGACTTTGGTCTTCTGTACGATATCCAGACCGATCAGACCGATTTTTTCACCCTCCCTTTCGATCACCTTATAGGGCTTCCACATACAAGCCAGCAAACTGCCCGGTTTGGGGACGACATTGGCACTGATGACATCGATGTTCGCGAATCCGTCCAGGAGAAATTTGAGCCCTTCGTCTCCGTCGTCAAATTCATGGTTACCCAGTGTCACGGCATCCCATTTGATCTGATCCATCATGAGTGCATCGGGCGCACCTTTAAAGAGTGTGTAGTAGAGTGTTCCCTGGATGACATCTCCCGCATGCAGGGTGATCGGATTTTTCTCAGACTCCTGCAAGGCTTTTATTTTTGATGCAAGTCTCGGGAAGCCGCCGATCGGTGTGTATGTTTTGTGTCCGTTGAAGTAGAGGCTCATTGTCTCGGAGGCGAGATGTGAGTGCGTGTCGTTGACATGAATGATAGAGACGCTGAGCGGCTTATGTGCTTTGGGAGTGACGACGATCTGTACGCTGCAGTGCGATACCGCACCTTTGTCGTCGGTCACATAGAGTGTCTTCTCGTAGGTCGCCGCGTAGGGGAAGCCTCTGGAAAAATCCGCCGATTCGCTCAGCACATTGCCATCCATATCTTCCCAGCGGTATGCGACGATACTTCCGTCAGGATCGTAACTGCCGCTGCCGATAAATTCGATACCGCCGCCGGTAGTGATGTGCGTCTCGTTGGTGGATATCTTACAAACCGGAGCGATATTTTCAGCCGGGATAGCGGTCGATGTCATCATAAGCTGCGGATTTTTTGCTGTTTGCGCATTTTCCGTTCTCGTCGATGCACTGTTGGCTACCGTGATTTTATAATTGAAATCTTTTCCCTGGACATTTTTTGTCGCAGCTGCTGTCTCTTTGGGTGTCGTGTCGATACTTTTTGATCCGTCGTTACACCCGCCAAATATAAAGAGTGCTACCGAAAGCACAACTGAAACTCTGTATTTCATGATAATCTCCTTCTCTTTTTGGTGATTTTATCTGTATATGATTACAGCGTGAGATCAAAACGGTTACAAAATGATCTCAAAGATAAATTTATCAGTTAATTTTCAACACAATTCAATTACATGTTTCAGACTATTTTCACAGGGGTGTTGTTTTCTCTCTTTACGGTGACAGTATGGCTCCTCTGTGTGTTAAGGTTGTACTGAGGGGAGCTGTAGTTGTCTACATAGAGGTATTCCGCTTTCACAGCATCTTCGGTGAAGGTGAGGGCGATAAATCCTCTGTCAAAAGTGTTGGTGTAGGCAAGATCGTCGATCAGAAGTTGCAGTGCCTGTTCAAACTGCACCGATTCGGCGACATCCGCAAAACCGAGATACGCTTCAAGTCCCGGGGAGGTGACGGAAGTGGTGGCGAACTCTACACCGACCTGGTCGCCGTTGGCATCGGTGAGGTTGTTGGCCCAGCTGTTGTGTGAGTCACCGGAGAGTACGACGAGGTTCTTCTGCAACGCTTTGGCCGTGCCGAGTACCATTTCCCGTTCGGCAAAGTAGCCGTCCCAGGCATCGAGATTGTAAGGGAGTACGGTATTGATTCTCGCAAGCTCCTGCTGCGTCAGGGTCGTATCGTTTTGCAGGGCGCGCATTTTTAGCGATGTCAGTTCCGCAATCGATGTTTTGATCTCTCCCATCAGCTGCTCTTTTGTCTTGCCAAACGCTTCGGGATGATCCAGTTGACTGATAAGTGTCAGCAGTTCGGCGGGTATCGTCATGCGTCCCATGATCACCTGCTGTCCGAGCACCTGCCAGGTGCCGGTGGAGGAACTGAGGGTTTGCTGCAGCCAGCCAAGCTGTGTACTGCCCATCATCGCGCGGTCAGTCGATATGAGGTCGGTCATGAAGCTTCCGGTATCAAAGCCGTTTGCACTGAAGTAGTCACTGTAGTCAAGTTGCTTGCTGCGTGCGAGGATGCGTGTCTCAAGCATATGCAGGTTGACGAGATTACCGAAGTTGAAACTTCTGTAGATCGCTTTTTTATCAGTGACGGGACGTATCGGCATCCATTCAAAATAGGCTTGCAGTGCATGTTCGACCCTGGTGCTGAATGCGCCTTCGTCGCTCTGATGATTCTCTGCGCCCTCTTTCCATGCGTCGTTGGCAAATTCATGGTCGTCCCAGACTGCGATCATCGGTGCATGTTTGTGGATCGCCTGCAGACCCGGATCTGTTTTGTATAGAGCATGCCGTTTGCGGTAATCTTCGAGCTTCAACAGTTCCGTGTTGTTGTCGGCAGGAAGCACTCTGCCGATCGCTTCGGCATTTTGGGTGGCATATGCGGGCACTTTGGCGTTGAAATCGTCATTTTCATACATGCCGTACTCGTAGATGTAGTCTCCGACATGGATGAGGGCGTCGAAATCGTCGATTTTGGATGCGGCATCGTAAGCGTTGAAGTATCCGTTGGGATAGTTGGCGCAGGTGAAGAGTGCAAACTTGACCTGTCGGGGCTTTTCTACGGGAAGTGTTTTGGCGATGCCGGTCGCAGAGAGCGTATCACCGCTCCGGAAGCGATAGTAGTAGCGGGTTGCAGGCTGCAGGTTATGGAGATCGATTTTGACGGTAAAGTCCCTGCTCTGATCAGTCATGGCACTGCCGTTATGGACGATGTCGGTGAAACCGGCATCAGCGGCGACCTCATAGTCGATGCTGATCTTTTGATCGGAAGCGGGTGCTGTGACGGGGGTGGCGCGTGTCCAGATGATCACTTTGTCGCTGAGAGGATCACCGCTGGCGACACCGTGTAGAAAATGGACAGATGCAGACGTCTTTGTCGTTGTATTGCTGTCACAGTCATGTTTGCAACTGTCTCCGCTGCCTGAAAAGCAGCCGTTCAGACCGGTGGAGACGACGAGTGATGAAGCCGCTACGGCAGAAACTTTTAAAAACGCACGGCGGGTGAGTTGATCCATATGCAATCCTTCAGGTAAAATAGGGTTATGATAAAATCATGATAGCGACATACGGGAACAAAACGGTTACTGATATGCGGTAAAGTTGTTTCCCTTTTGTTATCCTAATATGCTATTTTATAGCACTATTTCATCATGACAGGGGGGAGAGATGCAGCCGCTTGGTTATAAGATCGTTGATAAAGAGGAGCGTGTGTTTATGGAGATCATAGCGCATGCCAAAGCGCATGGTTATGCGGTGGAACTGGGGCTCTACGGAGAGAGTCGGGAAGTGCGTGATGCATTTTCCACGCTCCCGGACTCTGCTAAAAACCTGCATTTCAACCACTACCGCTACACACTGCTGGATGCAGAAACGACACTGCATGCGCTCAGAGGGGATATAGAAAGCGCCCAAAATATGGGTGCACCCTACGCCATACACCATCTGGCGAAAAACCCGATGACCAGACGTCCGGCATGGCAGCCGAGAGTCCTGGAGGAGGCGATGCGTCAGCTTCGGTGTGTGGAGGAGTTGCTCGAAGAGAGAGGGTTTGAGATCTATATCGAAAACACCTACGAACCGCTCAGCTTTTACGATGCCCTCTTTGAGAGACTCTCCGGGGAAGGTTGCCGTCATTTCAACTTCTGTTTTGACATAGGGCACGCCAAGATCTGGAGTGATGCGCGGTTTGATGAGTGGATGCGCTTTTTGTATCAGCTGAAACAACAGGGTTTAAAAATCCACTTTCATCTGCATGCCAACAGGGGATTGCGAGACGAACATCTCAGTTTTGTTGAGATGGAGGAGTTGGGATTTGACGGAGATGATCGGGTATTTAGCGATATGACGTATGCACAGATGCTCAGAGAGATAGCGCGTTTTTTCCCAAAAGAGAGAAAAATATTTGAGGTGAAGTCGGAGTATGCCTTGAAAAATATGGCCTGGGTCAGAGAGACACTTGCGAACGATACGGTGGCGATTTCATAAACGGTAGCGCTCTCATGAGTGCTCTCATGAGAGCAAGCGGTTAAGCGGCTTTTTTAACTGCTTTTGCAGTCACTTTTTTCGCAGCTTTTTTGGTTGCGGGTTTTTTCTTCAAAGCTGTTTTTGTGACAAGCTTCAAAGTCTTTTTTGCATCTTTTTTAGCGATCACTTTTTTCGCTACTGCTTTTTTGATTGCTTTTTTCGCAACCTTTTTCACCGCTTTTTTCTTGAGTGTTTTAGCCATTTCTGACTCCTTATGTGGTATTATTTATCACCAATAGTA
>JANTHT010000080.1 GCA_024762235.1 Sulfurospirillum sp. | reverse complement strand
CCTCTGAATCATTCACTTCTCTCAAACGGCTTCACGGCGGGTACCCCAAAATTTCGGGGAAATTTTGACCCTGCCGCTGCAGATGTTGTTCGAGCAGTAAATGATTCTGAGGATTCTATTGCATCCTCTGGAAGATTCAATCGAGGTGTGATTATAGGGCAAAGGGGCTATGGAACTTTTTTAATGAGAAAATTAATTTTACTTTTTAAGACGCGTATGCGTCGATTCGCCTCTTCGATGCGTGAAGGGGCGATCTTCCCCTCCTCTACCAGACGGTAGAGCATGTCGATGATCTTCTGTGGCGCGAGTGGCTGTGCGAGCTGGTTGCCGAAGAGGAGCATATCGCAACCCGCATTGACGGCGCGTGTGAGTGCCTCTTCGAGTCTGTAGTTTTTGGTAATCGCACCCATCTGCATATCATCACTGACGACAACGCCCCTGAAATGGAGCCTTTTGCGCAGCAGATCGGTCAGCATGGCGTATGAGAGTGTGGCAGGGAAGCGGGGATCGAGGTGACGGTTGAAGATATGGCCGCTCATGATCAGATCGGTGCGGTTGGCGTCGATAAGATACCGGTAAGGTTGCAGTTCATCTGCCCGCCACGTATCGGTCACATCGGTAAATCCTTTGTGTGAATCGGCCATCGAAGAGCCGTGTCCGGGGAAGTGTTTGAGCGTGCAGAGCAACCCCGAGTCATAATGCGCATCGATGAAGATCCGTGCCGTCTGCGCCACTCTGGCCCACTCTGTGGCAAAGCAGCGCCGGTTTTTGACGATGACACGGTTTTTCGGATTGGCACAGAGATCGACGACCGGTGCAAAATTGAGATTGAAACCGAACGTATGCAGACGCTTTGCCATCTTACGGTATATCCGCTTTGCCACCGCATCGCGCTGCCTGGCCATATCGGTCGCCGAAGGGGTTTTCGCCTCCTCCGCGATCTTCGCAAGCCGGTCCACACGTCCACCCTCCTGGTCAATTCCTATGAGAAGGGTCGAAGCATGCATACGCTGCAGTCTCTCTGTGAGGCTGCGCACCTGTGCGGCTGTTTTGAGATTTTTTCCAAAAAGGATGACTCCGCCGAGTGGGTAGCGTCGCAGCGCTTCCTCCAGTTTCGGGTCTTCAGAAAGATGCAAACCCTGCATGCCGAAGATCAGCATCGAGGAGATCTGCGCTTTGGTGACCGGTCCACCATACAACACGACAGTGAAAAAAAGGAGTAGGAGACGCTTTCGCATGTCTGTGATTGTAGCGCTTTTGGCTTGAAACCGAGATTTGCTATAATTGAATCCTCTGAATCATTCACTTCTCTCAAACGGCTTCACGGCGGGTACCCCAAAACAGGAAACCTGTTTTGACCCATGCCACTGCAGATGTTGTTCGAGCAGCAAATGATTCAGAGGATAGACTAAGTAGTGCATGCAAGGAGGAGAGAAGATGCGCACCGTTTTGACCATGCTTACCCTGCCGCTTCTGTTACTTTCCCAGGCGGTGGCGCGGGACCCCTTCACCGATCTCAATCCTCCTCTGACACCGCAGATGCAAAAAGCGATCGCTTCGGCAAGAGAGTGTCCAAATCCCGCCGTTGCGGAAGAGAAGTTCGACAAAAATTTCCGTTACGGCTGCTTCTGCGGAGAGCGCTATCCGAAGATCCCGCTACCGGTCGACAAACCTGCGGATGAACTCACCTATACCGAACGCAAGGGTCTGATCGCACGCTACTACGCGATCCAACCCTACGATACGATCGATGCCGCATGTCAGGCGCATGATATCTGCTACATCTACAACGGGGAAGATAGCCAGGCATGCAACGACGCCTTCTACCTCCGCCTGCAGCAGATCTACGACGCCTACGACAAAACCGCGGAGGGTGGGAAGCCGGGCACCAAAGCGTGGCGCTGCCGCATGCTCGCATCCGATCTGAGTGCGATATTCAAAACGATCTTTACGGCCGGCGATGGTATCTCGGCATCGCGTTTTTCGATCTTCGCGATGATCACACCCTTTACGATCGCCAACAAGATCGTGCAGAAGAGCGCCCTCTCCTTCTCGGAGCGCTCCGGCTATCCGTTGCCGCATGAGCGTTGTAATATCGATCTGAATCAAACCGGCAGTTCCGCCGTATCACAACATCAGTAGCGTATCAATGTCAAAGAGTCGCGCGCTTTCCCTGCTGCTTTTCTTGTGCACCATCTCTCTCTACGCCGACTTCGATGCCGATCTCAACGCCACGCTCTGCTATACCAGCCGGATAAGCCACGATGCCCAAAGAAGCATGACACGACACTACTTCCGACTGCTGGAAAGCATCGACCACTACTTTGCAGAGAGTCATGATATTAATACCACCTGTTACAGAGAGATACGCAAAAGCAGGATGCAGCTCATCTTCTCTCTGAACGATGATGCGTCACTCAATATACGTCTGAGGGGTAAGATCGTTCTGCCACAATTGCAAAAACGGACCGAGATCACACTCAGCCAGCGCGACGATGAAGATGTCGATACACAAAGCGTACGCAGCGGACACGACGATGTCATCAAAGACAAAAAATTGCATGTGGGCCTGAAATACTACTTCTACAGAGAGCGGCGCAGCAACGCCTATGCCAAACTCAATCTCAAGATCGCCCATCCGATCGGCCCCTACCTCAAACTGGGAGTAGAGAAGAGTCACCTGAGCCGGAACTTCCTGGAAACATCCCTCAGAAATGCCTTCTACTACTATCTCAACGGCAACGATGTTGCTGCATCGAGTGAACTCGCTTTCTATAAACCCCTCACTGTAGATTACTGGATCGGTCAGGGCAACAGGCTCTTCTGGGAAGGGGAAAAAAAGCTCTACCTCACCAACAGTCTGATCCTCTACCAGATCTTCGATCTCAACAACCGCATCGCCTACCGCACCGAGTTCACCACCTCCTACACCCTCTCCCGACGATTGCGACAGGAGAGTTGCGGTTTCAGCACCGCACTTTTTCACCGCTTCGACAAATGGTTTTTCATCGAGGCGATACCCAAACTGCGCAAAGCGAGAAGCAACCACTACAAAACAGAGGCACTCTTTACACTCAATTTAGGGGTATTGCTGGGAAGATAGGATAAGCTTCGGCACAGTTCGGAAGCTCCCGGTTACACCCGATCAGATACGCCATACACAAACTGTTTACAAATTTTAAGTATAATCACGACTATCTTTACAGGGAGTATTGCATGAAGCAGATATGGTTACTATCTTTTTTCCTCATCACTTCACTCTTCGGAGGCTTCAGTATGGTCAATCAGGATCTGCTCGGGCCGGATGAAGCGTTCAGGGTGACGGCCGAAAAAAGCGACGGTCTCATCAGGACAAAGATCGCGCTTGGGGATAAAATCTACGTTTATGATGACAAACTCCACTACGCGATTGTCAAACCGGTCAAAGCGACTCTCGACACCGCCATCAGACGTCCCGCTCCCGAAAAGTTTCACGAAACACTTGTACACCGCGGCAAACCGATCGAAGTCGACATCCCCCTCTCCCTGATTGCGGAGAAGATCGGCAACAAAGCGGGGCCCTTTACCCTGCAGATCGCCTATCAGGGGTGTTCTGAAGCGGGACTTTGTTATCAGCCGCTACAAAAAAGTTTCGATTTCACCCTCACGCCTCAGGACCTGAAATCTCTCTCTCCAGCCCCCTCCCAAAAGAGAGATGCAAGCACAGAACCCGCCGCACCCGGCAAGAGCGAATCCCTCTCTGAAGAGGAGCGCATCGTCAACACCCTCAAAGGGGGTTCGATCTGGACCATCCTGGGACTCTTCTTCGGATTTGGCCTGCTGCTCTCGCTGACACCCTGTATTTTCCCCATGATTCCGATCCTCTCCTCCATCATCGTCTCGCAGTCGGGTGAAGGGAAGGCGAAGATGAGCGCGGGACGCGGACTCTTCCTCTCGATAGTATACGTCCTTGCGATGGCGGTTGCCTATACGATCGCCGGTGTCTTCGCGGGGCTCTTCGGTGCCAATATCCAGACAGCCCTACAAAACCCGTGGGTCCTCTCCATCTTCGCACTCATCTTCGTGGCGCTGGCACTCTCGATGTTCGGTTACTACGAGATCCAGCTTCCGCGCGCCCTACAGAGTAAATTGACCAAAACATCCGACTCCGCCCAGAGCAAGGGGGGTCTGGCGGGTGTCGCGATCATGGGCTTTCTCTCTGCACTCATCGTCGGCCCCTGTGTGGCGCCGGCACTGGCGGGTGCGCTGGTCTATATCGGCCAGACAGGCGACGCAGTGCTCGGCGGTGCCGCACTCTTCGTCATGAGTCTGGGCATGGGTGTACCGCTGCTCATCGTCGGTGCGGGCGCGGGTAAATTCATGCCCAAACCGGGTGGTTGGATGACGCTGGTATCCCAGATCTTCGGTGTCGTCATGCTGGGTATCGCCATCTGGATGCTTGAACGAATCATCCCCGGCTATCTGACCCTCTTTCTCTGGGGTCTGCTCTTTACCGGCAGTGCCATCTACATGGGAGCGCTGGAGCCCTTCAGAGAGGGTGTCCGGGGTGCAAAAAAATTGATCAAGGTAGCAGCGGTTGTGATGCTGGTTATCGGTATTCTCGAAATCGTCGGTGCCTTGACCGGTGCCGGGAATCCGCTTGACCCGCTTGAAAAACTGAAACATGCGCAGATGCCCGCGACAGCAGAAAAGGGGCTCTCTTCGGAACATATCAATTTCGAAATCATCAAAAACAGTGCAGCACTGGACAAAGCGATCAAAGAGAGCGACAAGCCCGTCTTACTGGACTTCAGTGCCAAATGGTGCAGCGCATGCAAGGAGCTCGAGCAGATCACTTTCAAAGATCCCCGGGTACGTGCGCTGATGTCGCACTTCAAACTGCTGCGTGCGGACGTGACCGAAAACACGCCTGAAGATAAAGCACTTCTGAAGCGCTACAACCTCTTCGGCCCACCTGCAATCATCTTTTATGACAAAGAGGGGCACGAAATCAAGCACCTCAAAACGATCGGCTATAAACCGCCCGAAGCCTTTATCCCCATACTAAAAAAAGCGTTAGGAGAATCATAATATGAGCATACTGCTTACTATCGGAATCATCTATTTTATCTATGTGCTGACCAAAATCTATATCTCTACAATGGAGATCGGTTATATCAGCAGAGCCAAACAGGACCCGGCCGTCATCCTCGCCCCATCCAACTATATCAAAGCGGCCAACTACAAGATCGCGACACAGCGGATGGAGATGCTGACAACACTGGTCGAATACCTGATGTTCATCTTCTGGATCGGTTTCGGTCTCAAATGGCTGGAGCGTGTAATCACGATCGGGGATCCGACACTCAAATCGGTCGTATATGTGATGGCCTTTGTCGTTATCGGCTACCTCGTGTCGCTGCCCTTCGATCTCTACAAGACCTTCTATCTGGACAAGAAGTTCGGCTTTTCGAACATGACACCCAGGCTCTACATCGTCGACACACTCAAATCCGCCGCACTCTTTTTTATCTTCGGCGGTGCGATCCTCTACGTACTGGTCAAATTTATCGGCATGGGCGAAAACTGGTGGATCTGGGGATTCGGCTTTATCTTTGTCGTCATCCTGATCATCAATCTGATCTATCCGACGCTCATCGCACCGATCTTCAACAAGTTTGAAGTGCTGAAAGATGAAAATCTCAGAGGTTCTATCGAGAAACTCCTTTCAAAAGTGGGGCTCAGAAGTGACGGTGTCTTCACGATCGACGCCAGCAAACGCGACAACCGCCTCAACGCTTATTTCGGAGGTCTGGGCAAGAGCAAACGCGTCGTCCTCTACGACACACTGATAGAGAAACTCAACGAGAGTGAACTGCTCGCCGTTCTGGGACACGAGCTGGGACACTACAAACACAAGGATATCCTCAAAAATATCTTCATGACAGGCACGCTGATGTTTATCCTATTCTATATCTTCGGCCATCTGCCACAGTCACTCTTCGACGCGGTCGGCATTCCCAAAGCGCCTCATACGATCATCGCTCTCTTTCTGATCTTCACCCCGATCATCAGTTTCTTCTTCATGCCTTTCATGGGCATGGTGAGTCGCAGCAACGAATATGCCGCGGACCGGTTCGGAGCGCAGATGCAGGATGCCCCGGCACTGGCAAACGCTCTGCAGAAACTGGCCAACGAAAACAAGAGCTTCCCCAAGTCACATCCGCTCTTCATCTTCTTCTACTATACCCACCCGCCGCTCATAGAACGGCTGCGACATCTGGGGGTCAAGATAGACGATGCACCGAAGCGTTAGGGTCAGAGCACTCCTCAGAGCCGCTTCACGGGAACTCGACAATCCCAGAGAGGCGGCGATCCTGCTGGCGCACCATCTTGGGCAGCACAGACACTGGCTCATCACACACGACGATGCACCGGTCGAAGACCCCGACGCATATACGACCCTGATCGCCAGACGCAAAGCGGGAGAACCGATCGAATATATCACCGGTGAAGTGAGCTTCTATGGCGAAATGTTTCAGATCGCACCCGGAGCGTTGATCCCCCGCCCCGAGACGGAGTTGCTGATCGACCATGCGAAGGAGATCATCGCGGCACACGGCTACTCTCATATCGCCGAGATCGGTACCGGGAGCGGCATCATCGCCGTCATGCTCGCGCGCCTCTTTCCCGGGCTGCATATCACCGCCACCGATATCAATCCGAACGCACTCGATATCGCACGAAAAAATGCAGAAAAGTTCGGTGTGAGGGAGCGGGTCAGATTTGTCCACACCTCCTTTCTGGAGGGCATTAACCAAAAATTCGCTATGATCCTCTCCAACCCACCCTATATTGCAGAGGGGTTTGTGCTGGAAAAACCGCTCGCTTTCGAGCCGCAAAATGCACTCTTCGGGGGCAAACGGGGTGACGAGATTCTCAGAGAGATCATCGACCTCGCGGCACATCCGGACTCCGGTACGCGCCATCTGCTCTGTGAAATGGGCTACGACCAGAAGGCACCGCTTGCGGCCTACATGCTGCAAAAGGGTATCGAAGAGGTGCGTTTCTATCGTGACTACAGCGGTTTCGACCGCGGTTTTATCGCCACATTGAAGGAGTGAGCCATCGAAGCAAGAGATGTCGTTGTCTTTAAACATGTCCGTAAAGCGTTCGGATCGAAAGTGGTCCTCAAAGATATCAGCTTTCGTGTACAGGAGGGTAAAATATGCGTCGTCATGGGCCCCTCCGGTACCGGTAAATCGACCGTCATCAAACATATCGTCGGTCTTCTCAGGCCGACATCGGGTGAGATCATCGTAGAGGGAACCCATGTCGAAACGGCTGACGAAGAGCGATTGCTGCAGATACGTAAAAAAGTGGGATTTGCCTTTCAGTTCGGAGCGCTGTTCGACAGCATGACAGTCTATCAAAATGTCGCATTTCCACTGCATGAACACACCGACCTGCCGGAAGAGGAAGTTGCGCAAAAGGTACGTGAAGCATTGACAATGGTCGGCCTCAAACCGGAAGAAGTGATCTCCCTCTACCCCGACGAACTGAGCGGCGGTATGCAGAAGCGCGCCGCGATTGCGAGGACGATCATTCTGCGGCCCGATATCATCCTCTACGATGAACCGACATCGGGGCTCGATCCGATCGCCAGTGACCTGATCTCCAGACTGATCGTCAAACTGCAGCGTGACCTGGGAACGACGTCGATCGTGATTTCACATGACATCAAGGAGAGTTTCAAGATTGCCGATCAGATGATCATGCTCTATGAGGGAGAAGTGCTCGCCGATGCGGAGCCCGACTTTTTCAAAAAGACAGACAATCCGCTCATCAGGCGATTTGTAGACGGTATCAGCGAGCTCGCACTCGAAGAGGAGAACTAGCGGCCTGTCAGAAGACTCTCAGGCCGTTTCACACTTCTCCTCCAGTGCCGACTCGAGCCGGTGCATGAGCGTCTCCGGCGTGTCGCTGTCACGGTGTACCGTCAGCGCATAGTCGAGTCTTACATGCATATTGACGAAGCTTTTTGCTTCGCAGATGCTCTTGATCAGGTGGGCGATTTTCTGCGCCGACTCTTCGCTGCACTCGGGCAGCAGTAGCAGAAAACGCGTTTCATCCCAGCGGGCCAGCACATCATGTTCACGCGTTTCGAACTTTACGTTTTCAAAGAGTTTTTCGGTCGCCTCTTTGACAAAGAAAGGATCCTCTTTGTCCCAGCGCATTTTGAAAAGGAGCATCGAGAGATCTTTTTCGTTGTTGCGGTC
>JANTHT010000079.1 GCA_024762235.1 Sulfurospirillum sp. | reverse complement strand
ATCTTTTTCATCCGGCAATCCATCGATGAAACTCTTGTCGATCTTGATGTTGTTGATCGGCAACTGTTTGAGATAACTCAAAGAGGAGTACCCGGTTCCAAAATCATCGATACTGATCTCCACCCCAAGCGACTGCAGATAGTAGAGTTTCTGGATATTTTCATCGGTTTTGTTCATAAAGACCGACTCTGTGAGCTCTATCTCCAGAAGGTTTGGATCGGTCTGGTACTTCTGGATAATGGCATTGATCTCATCAAGGAAATTTTTCTGTTTGAAATGGAGTTGTGAGATATTTATCGCAATGCGATACTTTTGAGGGAGTCTTTCCTGCCAAACCTGAAGCTGCCTGCACACCTCCTCGATCACCCAGTTTTCGATTTCGATGATCAGGGATGAGCCTTCCGCGATCGGTATGAACTCAGCCGGTGAAACAAAACCGAGCTTCCCACTCTTCCAGCGGAGCAACGCTTCCATACTCTCGATCGTATCAGTTTTGATATTCATCTTGGGCTGGTAAAGCAGTGTCAGTTCGCCTTTTTCGATAGCTGTACGCAGATGCGTCTCGACGATATGGGCTCTCGATTTTTCGATTTTGAGATTTTCATCATAAAAGACATGATCATTTTTGCCGTTCTCCTTGGCATAGTACATCGCCAGGTCAGCATACTGCATCAAATCACCGGAATTGTCGGCGTCGATCATATAGCGTGCAATACCGATACTGCATGAGACATACGCCTTTTTGTTTCCTAGTGTGATCTCTCTGGAGACTTCGTAATTGATCTTGTCACAGATTTTGACGATATCCTCTCTGTTTGAGATATCTTCGAGTATGATCGTAAACTCGTCTCCGCCCAGTCGCGCGACGAAATCCCCTTCCCGTACACAGCGCTGCATGCGTTGTGAAACCTTTTTTAGTAACAGATCACCGTAATCATGCCCCATCGTGTCGTTGACATTTTTAAAACCGTCCAGATCGATAAAAAGGAGTGCGAAAAAGGTGTTCGATCTGCGATGGCGTTTGATCGTTTCATCCAGATGCAGATGAAAGTAGTGCCGGTTGGGGAGACGGGTCAGCTGATCGAACATGGCGATATCCTTGAGCTCCTCCTCCACACTGGAGCGAAAGTCGAGCTCCTCCTTGATTTTGACGATCATCTTGTTGAAGCCGCGCGAGAGTATGCCTATCTCATCGGAAGAGTCGTTATCGATCTGGATCGTGAAATCTTTCTCGCTCGTCACCCTTTGCATCGCACCTGTCAGTTCCAGTAGCGGCTGAATGACACGGTTTTGCATCCAGGAGAAGAGCAGATTGGCGATGAGTACTGAGACGACCACCGCACCCAGCGCCAGCAGCATCAGAAAATGCATATATTTTTTAAACTCATCCTGTGTATAGACCAGCATGACACTCCCCAGCTTTTCACCCCGCTGAACGATGGGCGTGCGAATCAGGACACTCTCACTCTCCCAGAGAATCGTGTTTTCTCTGTTGGGTATCAGATTGTAAGCTCTGTCCGTTTTATATGAGGCGAAGAGTTTGTTGTCGTTATCGAAGACAGCCGCATAGATGATCTTCGGTTTGGCTTTGAGCGTGTCGAGTATCTCGTTGGCGGTGACGAGATCGTCAAAAAGCAGCGCACTCGATATATTTTCCGCGATGATACGGGAGTTGTTTTTGAGATCCGATTCGATACTCTCCTTGAATCTGCTATATTCAGAGAAGAGAAACGTCGCTGTAAGCAGCAAAACGACAAACGTGGTGATGAGGATACTACTGTAGCGCAGCTTCTTTTCGACGGGAAGATTGTTCAGCATTTTTTTGAGATTTTCCATTATTCTACTACCTTTGCGACACGTAACAGTTTCGAACTGACGCGTATACCTGCCTCTTTCACACTGCGATGGTTGATCGCGAAACGCACCCGCTTCTTTTCGATAAAGAAGTTGATCATGACACCCTTCCTGGCATAGGCATCACGGTTGCTGACCGTGACAATATGATGCTTTCGTGCGAGTGCGTTGATCTTCTTCAGCTCTAAAGGAGAGAGATCCGGCAACACGAGCATATCACAAGTACCGGCCTGAACGATATCCTCTATTTTTGATACTTCAATGCGCTTCTTTTTCAGCGATTTTCGATTCAAAGCAGCGAGCTTTTGCCCCAGATTGCCCTCTCCCAGTACACAGACCCTTAGCTTGGTACTCTGCCTCTCAGGCCACTCGATAAACTTTGCGAAGTTGTAGATGTAGGCCGTTTCAATATCTTCCACAGAAGCACCACCCGCACGAAGTGCAGATGAAAGCAGCAGTGTCAGTAAAAAGATCGCTATTCTTCTATGCAAAATATTCCTTTGGACCACAGACTAAAAATGGTACGTCACTTTCAATGAGCCGCTGATGCCATCCTGCACAATCTCATGCTGCATATGCTCTTCACCGGTTGTGTTGGCATAGTCACTGTCAAAGAGATTGTGGATGCGCATATCCAGATCGAGCCCTTTGACGCCGACATCACTGGCATTCAGTGTCAGATTGGCGATGAGAAAGCCATCCACTTTTTCATCTTTTGGTGTTTTGATGCTACTGTTATATTGCAGTGTCGTACCGAGACGGTATTTGTCATCTACCAAAGGCACGGTATAGGTAAGGTTGGCAACATGTTTGGGTGAATTGGTCAACCATGTATCGCTTCTGCTGTCGACACTATAGGCGAAGGTATAGTTGAATGAGGCTTCCGAACCGTTTCCGAACGGTTTTTTATAGTTCAACTCCACACCTCTGGACGCCACTTTGTCGACATTTTGAAAGAAGAGCAGTTCATCTTCAGGATCGACCACCTGTGTGATCAGATCGTCTATCGTGTAGTAGAAAGCTCCCACACTCAGGTAATCATGTTTCTCAAGGTAGTGTTCAAACACCACTTCATACGTTTTGATCTTCTCAGGATCGAGGTTGGGATTGCCTTTTTGGGTATCTTCACCATCGTCATACGCCCTTTCGTATATATTGGGTGCGCGGAATGCCTGTCCGTAGAGCAGCTTCAGAGCACTCAAGGTGTCGACATGGTAGATAGCCGCGATCCTGGGATTGACGATGCCGCCAAACGTATCGTAGTGATCGTATCGCAAACCGGTCGTAAGTGAAAATTTCCGGTAATCGTAAATGTTTTGCAAATAAAATGCATAGATATCGTTTTTTTCATCCGCTTCACTCAGTGTCTCATCATCGACGTAGTATCTCAGTTTCTGTTTGAGGTTGTGGTAGTACCATGCGCCCGCAAGCCATCTGTTATGCTCGGTCGCGGAGTATTTAAAGTCCACATTTCCATCTATCCAGCGTCCGGGTGTGTCATCTTTGTAGACGACGATCTCACCCTCCTCTTCGTAGGGGTAACTACCCTCGTAGTCGTAACTGTTATAGGCGAGCTGTGCATCGACCTGCCACTTTTGCGATAGATTTTTGCTATATTTCATATTCAGGAAACTGTGTTCATCGACCGTGTAGGCATTGTGATCGTTAAACGCCATCTCCCATGCAGCGGTAGGGATCCACTTCTGCCGTCTGTTCATGACCGCTTCGAGGGTGAAATCCCCCAGACGGGCTTTGATAAAGAGATTTTTGGCTTTGTCTTCATCCATATCTTTCGCCACACCGTTGTTGGTTTCGGGAGTGTCATACACTTTATAGTAGAGATCCTGCCCCTGACTGTGGTATCTCGACGCCATCACCGTCATATCCATACCATTGTCAAAAGTGTGCGTCAGGGCAAATGAGGCTTTGTCGGTACCGAAACTGCCCACTTCCGCCGAAACGAAACCGTTTTCCCCATGTTGCGCTGTTTTAGTGATCACATTGATCACCGCAAAAAAGGCGCTGTTACCGTAAAGTGCCGATCCGGGACCGCGGATCACTTCGATGTGATCGACCATGTCCATATCGAGTGGAAAGTCTGTCCCCACACTCGCCGCATCGTAGATATTGTCGTTGATACGCTGACCGTCGATCATCAGCAGTATGCGCGTATTGTAGTCACCGGGACGACCGAATCCCCTCACGCCCAGATACTGATAGTTTCTGTCGTAGTAGGTATAGAAGCCGCTCTGACCAGCGACCGCATCGCCGAGCGTCCTGTACCCGAAACGTCGGATATCTTTCGCAGTGATGACAGAGACAGACGAGGGTGCGTCGATACTCTTTTGCTGCACTTTGGAAGCACCATATACTTCACTCACCTCCACATCCATCAATTGCTCCAGATCCATACTGAGCAGGTCGTCTGTCGTGAGGTTGGCATCTTCGGTTCCGTAACACTGCATTGCTGTTGCCAGAGAGAGCGCAGTGACTGTCATTGCAAATTTGGACATAGTCTGTTCCTGAAAAGCTATCTTTGATAACTATATCGGCAGATCGGAAAATTAGTGAAATTTTTTTTACTTGAAGCGTTAGGATAGCAGTAGCAACCGCTATCCAGAAGAGATAAATTTTTAAAAGATCGCGGTCACCGCTTTGGTCACAACAAATCCGCCGATGACGAGCCAGGCGAACATTCCCAGTGCGGTATAGAGCGGTGCCATACCGAGTCCTTTGAACTTGGAGAAGATCGTACCCATACCCAGTGCGGTCATCGCCATCGTCAGGAGAAAGGTATCGATCTGGTTGATCACACCGACGATGTTCTCAGGGACGAGATGCAGAGAGTTGAAACCCGCCATACCGATGAAGTAGACAGCGAACCAGGGGATCACCAGCTTGACACCGCCCGCTTCCGCGCCGGTTTTTTTGGCACGCATGGAGAGCCAGATGCCCAGAACGATCAGCATCGGCGCGATCAAGATGACACGTGTCATCTTGACGATGACGGCAGAGTTGGCCATATCGACAGGTGCACCGGGGATCGATGCAGGCACCGCGACCACCTGCGCCACTTCATGAATGGTTCCGCCGACATAGATACCGAACTGCTGCGGTGTCATGTGCAACAGACCCGTCGCAGGTTCGATGATGGAGGCGTAGAGAACAGGATAGAGAAACATGGAAACAGTACCGAACAGAACGACCATGGAGACCGCGATCGCCGCTTTGTACCCTTCGGACTTGAGTACCGGTTCAGTCGCCAGTACCGCAGCCGCACCGCACACCGCGGCTCCTGCGGCTGTCAGCATGGAGGTATCCTCTTCCATCTTGAAGATCTTGTGTCCCAGCCAAGTACCGAGCAGAAATGTCGTACTCAGCATGATAAGCGATACCAGAAAACCTTCGACTCCGACATCCATGATCTGCTGAAAGGTGAGTCGGAAACCGTAAAAGACGATCGCGAAACGGAGTATCTTTTTGGCGGAAAAGGTGATACCCGTTCCCCACTCCGAGGGGATATGGTTGTGCAGGGTGTTGGCGTAGAAGATACCCATCACGATACCGATGACCAGCGGGGAGATCCCCAGCGCTTTGATAAACGGAATGTCCGCGATCATCGTCGCGGCAGCGGCGAAGATGGCGACAAAGATGATACCGTTGATGGTACCTTTGCGATTTTCGGGTGAAAATGCCATGTTGATCCTTATGTTTATGAAGTTTTGGCGTAATCATACAACAAAGTAGTTCAATTTACAAAATATATATCACTTTATAAAATCATTGATTTTATCAATAACAAAACGCCTCTTCGGGTCACTGGAATTGCAATTGCAAATGCGTTGGTTACGCCGAATGAGGAGGATGGATGACGATAGATGTACATGTGAAACGTCTGGATGAGATATTTCCGGAGGAGATCGATGAGATCATGGAAGATACGATGGTGCAACTCTTTGTGGTGCACCCGGCTACTGAGCAGGAGATCGAATCTGTACAGCAGGAAGCGATGCGGCACAACGGCATCTACTATACCGTGCCCTACAGGCTGAGGGAGCTCTCCGCGCAAAAATGCATAGGCTACAAAATCGGCCCTGACGACCGGATCGATCCCGACATACCGGAACAGAAAGCTATCTTTGTCGATGAATCCGATCTGACGCCACAACTTGAAGCGCAACTCCGGGAAGCCTCCCTGCAGGGCATCATTCTCAATCCTACCAGGATACATCCCAAACTGAAGCACTTTCTGCTCTCCTTCGGCTCCGAAACGCTGGAGCATTTCGACGCAGAGGCAGTCGCCTCTCTGACGATGGACGCGCTTGTTTTGGAGAGCGGCTATCCGGACCACGGTTTTACGTCGCTCTACGATACAGCCAAAAAGATCTCCGATATCATGTTCAGGCCGGAACAGAGCATCATCGCCCGGTCGACACAGAGTGCACTGAAACTTTTCGGCCTGCGCCAGAGGCCTGGCGGACGCACCTGATCAAAGCGATTGGCGAACCGTTCGGTTTTTCAGAGGCTTCTTTATATAATGGCTACAAAGAGCGTCTGTGCAAAAATCACTATCAGGAGAAGCTTTGACACTCAGGGAACTCGAACTATTCTACCACCTGTGCGACAATCCGCACATCTCACGGCTCGCCAAAGAGATCTCCATGAGTCAGTCGGCGATCTCCCTGGCAATCAAATCACTGGAAAAGAAGCTCGGCGAGCCCCTCTTCGACCGTGTCGGCAAAAAACTGGTACTCAGCGAACGCGGCCGTCTCTTCCGGCAGGAGACCTTTCCGCACTACCTCGCACTCAAAGATGCAGAGAGCCACTTTCAGCAGGAGAGGCTCGCGGGCATCATGAAGATCGCTTCGAGCAAAACGGTGGGAAACTTCATCATGCCGCCGCTGATCTTTGACTTCACACTCAAAAATCCCAGCATCACGATTCACAGGGAGATCCACAACTCTGCACAAATCATACAGATGGTGCGTGAAGGAGAGATCGACCTGGGCATCATCGAAACGGAGTGCGATGAACCGATGATCGTCAAAGAGAAGTTCGGCAGCGACCGGCTCGTCGTCGTGACGAGTGAAGAGAGGCTCACCCGCGAAGCGCTCTACATCGATCAGCTGGCAGAGAAGAAGTGGCTGCTTCGCGAAGCGGGATCCGGAACACGCGAACTCTTTCTGCAGGAGCTCGGAAGTATCGCTGAAGAGCTCAATATCTTCATGGAGTTTACCGAATTTGAAGAGATGAAGACGATACTCGAAGAGCATCGCGAGACACTCGCATGTATCTCACGATTTGTCGTAGAGAAGGAGCTCGCACGGCGTGCACTCTTCGAAGTAGCGCTCAAAAACATCACTTTTGAACGCAATCTCTACATCATCTACCACAGGGAGAAGTACCGAAGCCATCTTTTCAACGCTTTCAAAGCGTTCATCAAAGCGCGTTTTACAGAGCGCTTCCGCAACGCCTAAAAGCGGTAGCGAAAGCGTGTCCCTTCGCCCGGCCTGGAATCGATCTCCAGTGCTATCCCATGTTCGTCGATGATGCGTTTGACGATATTGAGTCCGATACCGAATCCCCCTTTGTTGAGATTCTCACGATAGTAGCGTGCAAATATCTTCTCCGGTTTTTCGATGCCGACACCGAAATCCTCTACCTCAAAAACGATCTTCCCCTCCTCGAGGAAAAGACGCACTTCGATGTGGCTTCGTTCGTAGCTGTATTTGATCGCGTTGGAGATGGTGTTGTCGATGATGCGCTGCAGTTTGGTGGTATTGAAATAGAGGGTGATATCCGATTCGATGCGACTTCTGATCTCGATCTGCCGCAGCATGGCGACATCCTCAAAGTAAGCCACCCGCTCTTTGACAAAAGTGCTCATGTCGATCGACGCTTTTTCGAAACTGAAACGATCCTGCCGAATCAGATAATCCATATCGTCATAGATCGTTGCAAGCGTTTTGGAAGCAGCTTTGATACGTGTAAGATATCTGTTTTCACCCGATTTTGCGGCAAACATATCGATATTGACATTGATGATCGAAAGCGGAGTGTTGATCTCATGCATGGAATCTTTGATAAAATTGTCCAGACGCCGGTTGACCTTCTCGAAAGGGAGTGCAAAATTTTTGAAAATGAAGTACGTGAGCACGAAGAGCAGCAGCAGTATCCCGATCGCCACGAGCAGCGCCATGCGGTAGATATCAAAGTTGTTGATCTCGCTCTCAACGATCAGATAGGATGCTCCGAAATATTTTCCTTCAGGCAGCTTCAGGACATAGTAACGTCTCTGTCCGCGGCTGCTGTAACCGGTGTTAAATGTCAGCGGCATCTGTTCCAGCAATGAAAAGATGGGATGAAAGTTTTCATCAAAGAGCCCGCCTCTGTAGCGGTTATATCTTGGAAAGTTGAAATAGTCTTCATTCTCCCCCGAATAGGATTCCATCCTGTGGAGTATCTCGTAACTCTTCTGTTTGAGCGCTATCTCGCTCTTTGTCTCGTTGATATTGACCAGCAGATCGATATAGACAA
>JANTHT010000078.1 GCA_024762235.1 Sulfurospirillum sp. | reverse complement strand
AACGCATCAGAAACGCTACCGAACTCAAACAGGCGATCGCAGCGCACAAACCGGGACAGAAGATCACACTCGGCGTGGAGAGAGATAAAAAAGATACCAAAATCGAAGCGGTACTCTCCTCCAGAGACGACTACACCCTCGACGAAGATACGAAACAGATCTTCAAGGGGATGCAGATCGTGCCGCTGTCGGGACAGGTCCGCTACCAGTACCGCATACCGCCGATGATCCAGGGTGTTCTGATCGCCGACATCAAACCGATGAGCAAAGCTGAAAAAGTGGGCTTTCAAGCCGGAGATGTTATAATCCAGGTAGAAGATGACCCGATCGAGTCGATTCATGATTTACAGGAAGCGCTCAAGAAATACAACAAACAACCCAAACGCATCTATGTCAACCGCTACGGTACGATTCTGATGCTGGTAATCAAATAGGAGCCTGCATGATCAAGGTACTGATGATCGAAGATGACCCCGAACTGGCCGATATCATCACACGCTACCTGGCAAAATTCGACATCGAAGTGACCAATGCCGAAGATCCCTACATCGGCCTCTCGAAACTGGAGATCGGGGACTACGACCTGCTGATCCTCGACCTCACCCTGCCGGGTATGGACGGGCTGGAACTTCTGCAGAAGATCCGCAAAGTCTCCGACATCCCCGTCATCATCTCTTCCGCGCGCGACGACATCGTCGACAAAGTGGTCGGACTGGAACGCGGCGCGGACGACTACCTGCCAAAACCCTACAACCCCAGAGAGCTCGAAGCGCGCATCAAGTCGATCCTGCGCCGTCACAACAAGAGTGAAGAGAAGAAAGCCGAGCAGCAACCCACTTTTGAAGTCAACGAAGAGGGGATGATGATCACCTTCAAAGGGCACCCGTTACAGTTGACGCCTGCTGAGTTCGACATCCTCAACATGCTCATCAAACACAAAAACGGCGTTGTTTCGCGAGCCGACATCATCTACAACAGCGAATTCATCAATGACGACAGCAGCTATAAAAACGTCGATGTCATGGTCTCCAAGATCCGCAGCAAAATCGCGAAATTCGATCCCGACAACACCTACATCAAATCGGTACGGGGTGTCGGATACCAGCTCCTCGATCCGCCGCAAAAAAACAGCTGACCTCGCATGCGCAACATCTCGATCATCGCTTTTATCAACATGATCTTCGTCATCGCTTTTGTCGGTGTCATCAGCACCTATCTGCTCTTCAGCAAGATGGAGCACGAACGCAATGCCGAAGAGGAGCAGCAGCGCTACAGCCTCATCGCCGACGCATTTCTTTCAGGACTGCAGTTTCTGCCCGATGACAAAGATCTGCAAAAACGCTACGAGCACTTTCATGTCAAACTGATCGACGATCCCAAAGAGCGGCTGGATATCATCCAGCATGCCCAACTGCTCTATATCAAAAATACCGTCTTCGGTCGCGTGCGCATCTACGCAAAAGGGCATGCGCGCTACATCTACGTCCAGAGCCTGGGGTACAACCTCATGCTCAAAGACCTCAAACCCGCACACCCCAGACAAGCGATCGCCCTGCTTTTGCTGGCACTCTTCAGCGGTATCCTCACCTTTATCTACACGATACTGCGCAGGAAACTCTCCCCGCTCAAAGAGCTCGATCAGGAGGTGCAGAAGTTCGCAAAAGGTGAGCTGGACCTGCAGATCAGACCCCACGGAAACGACGAAATCGGCAAGATCGCAGCGACATTCAAAAAGGCGGTCGATTCACTCAAAGAGCAGATAGAATCCAAAAACCTCTTCATGCGCAACATGATGCACGAACTCAAAACCCCCATCACCAAAGGGCGCATACTCGCCGAGAGTATCGACGACTTCGAAGACAAAGAGCTGCTGATCAAGTCGTTCGAACGCATGAACGAGATCATCACCGAGCTGGCACGGGTCGAGAAGCTCACCTCGCGCAACCTCTCCCTCAACCCGCAGATCGTCTCCTTCGATGCTCTGGTCGAAAAAGCGAAAAAGCTGCTGCTCTGTCAGGAGGACCGTGTCGTCAAGGCGTACCACAACTTCCGCCTTACAGTCGATCCGGACCACTTCGTCATCGTCCTCAAAAATCTGATCGACAATGCCATCAAATTCAGCAGCGACCACAAAGCGATCATCCGGGCCACCCCGGCAAAGATCGAGATCGTCTCAAAGGGGGAACCGCTCAAACACCCCCTCTCCTACTACACCGAACCCTTCAGTCAGGAAGAGAAGAAAAACGACGGCTTCGGACTCGGGCTCTACATCGTCAAGTCGATCCTGGAGATCCACGGCGCGAAGCTGAACCACCGTTACGAAGAGGGGAACAATATCTTCGAGATCATACTGCCGGACAAAGCCTCACGCCGCTACACAAACAAAAGAGTAAAAGTTACGGCAGCGCTAAAACGATAACTCTATGTGAAATCTATAGAAATACTGCGTACTGCTTATGCAAATATTAGGCTTTGATTTACTTATGAATCATAATGCAAGACACTGTCTTCTGTCGCTAGAAT
Organism: Sulfurospirillum sp.; assembly: GCA_024762235.1. GTDB lineage: Bacteria > Campylobacterota > Campylobacteria > Campylobacterales > QNZT01 > QNZT01. The sequence continues at coordinate 5,912 of JANTHT010000078.1, read as the reverse complement.
AATGCTTTCCAAATTCAAACAAAAAGGCCATTGCCATGATAAAATTGCAACTTGCACTCGATGTACTTACCACAGATGAAGCGATGAAACTCGCGGAAGCGACAAAAGATTCGATCGATATTATCGAAATCGGTACGCCCCTGATCAAGCATGAGGGCATCGGACTGGTGAAAAAGATGCGCAAAGCGTTTCCCGACAAAGAGATTCTTGTGGATCTGAAAACGATGGATGTAGGAGAGTATGAAGCTGATTTTTGCTTCGACGCCGGAGCGGATATCGTCACCGTACTGGGTGTCGCGGACAGTGGTACCATCGAAGGTGCGATTAAGAGCGCCAAAAAGCATGGCAAAAAGGTGATGGTCGATCTCATCAATGTCAAAAACAAAGTCAAACGCGCCAAAAAGGCGAAAAAACTGGGTGCTGACTATGTCGGAATCCACTCGGGCATAGACCAGCAAAACCGCGGGCACTCTCCGCTCGAAGATCTCAAAGAAGTTTCGAAAAAAGTCAATATTCCCATCGTCGTTGCCGGTGGCATCAACCAGGAGACTATCGCCGATATCATCAAACACAAACCTGCCGTTGTTGTGGTAGGCGGTGCGATCACCGGGAGCAAAAACCCCGCAAAAGCGGCCAGAAAGCTCAAAGAGAGCATGACAAAGCGTAAAAAAAAAGTCTCCTGACAATCGTCGAGAGGACACTCTCGAACATTCCCGAGGAAGCCAGAGAGCTCTTCCTCTCTCAGATTCATGGCGATAGAGCTGTTTTTATTATCGGTGCAGGTCGCAGTGGTCTTGTAGGCAAATTTTTCGGCATGCGGCTGATGCATATGGGATATGAAGTCTACATCACCGGTGAGACCAATACCCCCGCTATCAGACCCGGTGACCTGCTCATAGCCATCTCCGCATCCGGCAATACCAAATCTGTCACAGATGCCGTAGATAAAGCGCGCTCGATCGGATCTGATGTCATCGCCATCACTGCCAATCCCAGAGGCAAACTTTTCAACGAGACTTCACATGCACTGCTGCTTGATTCCCGCAGAGCAAATCGTGAGACAAAACCGCATCACAAACATAGACACATTCCGATGGGAACCGCTTTTGAACTCTCTTCACTTCTTTTTCTGGAGGAACTGATCACCACCCTCATGTTACATCACGGGATAGATGAAACCCAGATGAAAGCGCGCCACGCAAACCTCTAATCACGTGCCTGTTTGAGTGGCACGTGTGTCAGACGTCGCAGGTGTCTCTCCAGCGTGGTCAATTGGAAATTTGCAAGTGATATGACGGAAATCTGCTCTGCTTTGAGCGGCTGGTAGAAGTAGTACCCCTGTATTTCGTCACAGCCGAAGCTCTTGAGCAACTCGTACTGTCTGGCATCTTCTACCCCCTCGGCAATCACACGCATCCCCAACTCTTTGGCCAGACCGATCGTCAGTTTGACGATAGAGAGATCTTTGGGATCGGTCACGATATGATCGACAAAACTTTTATCAATTTTGATTTTATCGAACGTGAAATTGCGAAGATTGGCAAGCGAAGAGTAACCGGTACCAAAATCGTCTATCGAGATATGACACCCAAGATTCTGAAGCAGCTGAAGATTGTTGATGGCGCCCATCTCATTTTCAAAAAGCGCACTCTCGGTCACTTCGATTTCCAGACGTCTGGGATCGATGCCACTGTTTTGGATAATCCAGGCGATATTTTCGATATTTTTACGATAACCGAGCTCTTTGCGCGACAGATTCATCGCTACGATAAAAGGTGGCAGGCCCAGCCGCTCCCATGATAAAACTGTTTTACAAATATTTTTGATAACCCATTCATCGATCTGAAATATCAGAGAACTCTGTTCCGCAATCGTGATAAATTTGTCGGGAGGGATAAATCCCATTTCGGGATCTTCCCAGCGGATCAGTGTCTCAACGCCGGTGATCTTCAAACTCTCCAGCTCCACCTGTGGCTGATAGACGAGATGAAATTCATCGTTCACAAGCGCTTTTTTGATTTTATGCTCAATCCTGTAGCGCTCTTCCAGAGCGTCCGCGATCTGCTGCTGAAAAACACAGTAGTGTATATCTTCTTCACGCTTGGCACAGTACATCGATTCATCGGCATAGTGCACGACCTGTTCGATATTTGCAGCGTCGTCCGGATATATACTGATCCCGATACTCGTATGTACCTTCAACTTGAGCCCTTCTATCTCAAAAGGCGCATCGAACTGGCGCACGATCATCTCCGCCAGAGCCTCCGCATGCCTCCTGTTATTGCCATCCAGACAGACATAGATAAACTCATCACCCCCGACACGTGCGATGATATCCGACTCTTTTGCGACACTTTTCAGCCTTCTGGCTGCCTCGATGAGTACTTTATCACCCACATCGTGTCCCATGATGTCATTGATCTCTTTAAATTTATTGAGATCCATATAGAGAATCGTGATCTTTTCCCCTGCTTGCAGATCCCCTGCCAGTTGTCGCAACCGTTCCTGGAAGTAGGTTCTGTTGTACAGATCCGTCAAACCGTCATGCGTTGCGGTATAGATGAGTCTGTCATGTGACTTTCGCTGCTGCGTGATATTTCTGATGGTTAAAATGAGTGTATCTTTGCCATTTTCCTGCAAACCCGTAGCCATGATACGCATTTCAAAGAAATGATCCCCAAATTGCGATTCAGCGACTTGCAAATTCTTTGTCGCAAGTGCATGCTCTATCAGTTTCTGGAGCAACTGTACTGTTTTATTCTCTTCAAATATCCGGTACATGTTACACACGGAAGGATCGAAATCTTCAGGCCCGAACACCTTTTGCTCTCCAAGCGAAAAAAGTTCGACACATCGGCCATCACTGTCGATCAATACCATCATATCCGGCATCGTACCCGCTACCGCCTGCATGCGCCCTTTGCTTGCATTTTCCAGTCGCTTGTAGAGTGAAGTCATCTCACTGTTGAGTTTGTTCATCGTATACTGCAAAGCATGCTCGTCATCCTCATGGTCCTGGTACATCTGATCGACCAGAGAGATAAATCGGGAAAATTTCTGTGGCTCTATCTCTTCGAAATTGTCAATTTTCGCCTTTTTGAGTTGACGTCTTAAGATTTTATGCATATTATGATTCCCACAGCGTCGTGAGTGTCATGGTCTGGTTGTGTAAGTCGCATCTGCCCGATCTGAGGGGTGAAATCTCGCCATAGGAATAAAAGCCAATCTGCCTGGCACCTTCTCCCAGTATCTCCATCACCGCTTCCAGCTCATCTTCGGTGTGCTGTTTGAGCACCAGCCTTCTGCCGACACAGCTGATCGCGATACTCGCCAGAGCATGATCCTCATCCCTCTCCTGGAGGGACAACTGTTTTGCGGCATCTTCCGCCCCTTCGACCAGATTGATAAAACTGGACATCATGAGGGTGATCTTGTTACCCGGTGGCAGCATGTCCCCTGCAAAGATAATCGACTGCGCCTCTTCGTCGATCCCCAGAACCGTCCTTACTTTGCTTTCGAGATTCTCATCGACCAGCTTTACCGGGAAAAGCAGTCCCGTCGCCGGCAATCCTTCCGCACGTTCTCCCAGATACTCTTTGTAGAGTTTCAAAGCGGGTTGTCCATCGATCTCATAGAGTATATTGTCCTGTGCTTTGGTGATGGTACGTTCCGGTCCCATCTCCTGCCAGCCGCCGCCGGAACCGTACGCCAGATGGATGGCATCTCCGTAAAAACCGACAGCACAGATATAGTGTTCCCGTAGCACACCATTTGCCAGAACCCACGTATGCTCGAAACGATTGTCATCCGCCGCCAGGCCACCGGTCACCACCACGTCAGAACCCAGTACCTCCGAGATCCCCTCACTCAGTTTCGTACCGTTGATATGCAACCCGTCACTCAATACGAAAAGTGCCTTGAGCCCCTCTCTCTCAAAAGAGTCCGCGAGCTTTTTCCCCGCCTCAAATGAGTCATCATCGTGTGGCACTTCCACACACACCTTCTCTATCTTCGTCTTCTCAAACGCCAGCACCATCGCAGCCAGAACACCCTCCTCTATCTCCTCATCGACGATGGTACCGGCACCCGAACATCCCATGAACTTCGCTTTTGGAAATGCTTCTTTTATCGTATCCAGAGGTGCTTTGATTGCCTCCAGACTGGAGTCTCCAAAGACCAGTACGAGCGTGTTGTCACTATCTGGAGTGGGGTCAAGCGGTGCATCCCATGATCCATCATATCTGTATATTGTCTGTTGCATAAACGATCCTTCGTTTTATTATCAATAATTTTTTTCTACATGTATCTATTATTAATCAATATCGGCAACTCCCCGTTTTATTTAAATCTACACACAACGCTCATAACACAGAGCGAATCTCTTTTAACTCCACAATTTTACGCTATAATAATTTCAAATAATACCAAAGGAGTTGTATGCACTCTCTCATATCCGATCCGCTCTGGTGGCACTGGATCGCGTTCGGGCTCATCCTCGTCGCGGCGGAGATCGTCGTCCCCTCTTTCGTCGTCATCTGGTTCGGTGTGGCGGCGATCGTGATCGGCGCTGTCGACTGGCTGATCAACCCCTCTTTTTCGGTGGAGCTCTTCTGGTGGATCGTGCTGAGCCTGCTCTTTCTGGTGCTCTGGTTCAAATACTTCAGGCCCGACAACTTCACCAAACGCGGTCAGGCGGACGAGGACATGGGTACGATGGGCATCGTCACCGAAACGGTCGAACCCTTTAAAAAGGGGCGTGCGAAGTTCGAAGTACCGGTGCTGGGAAGCAGCGAGTGGGTCGTCACAGCCGACGACCGGATCGAAAAGGGCGAAAAAGTGATCGCCGTCAAAGCGCTGGGCAACATGCTCAAAGTGAAAAAAGCCTACTAAGGAGTCATCATGGAAGTCTTAATCGTCTTACTCGTCGTAGTCGTCATCACCCTCTTCGCAGGGGTCAAGATCGTCCCGCAGGGAGAGGAGTGGGTCGTCGAGCGGCTCGGTAAATACCACAAAACACTCACCCCCGGACTCAACATCATCGTCCCCTACATCGACGCCATCCGCGCCAAAATCTCGACGCGGGACATCATCCTCGATATCGACCAGCAGGAGGTGATCACCAAAGACAACGCCGTCATCCTCACCAACGCCGTCGCATTCATCCGCGTCACCGACCCCAAAAGCGCCCTCTACGGCGTGGAGGATTTCAAGCTCGCCATCCAGAACCTCATCACCACGACACTGCGCTCTATCATCGGCGAGATGAAGCTCGACGAAGCGCTCTCCAACCGCGACACCATCAAAGCCAGGCTCAAAGACCAGATCATCGACGATGTCGCCGACTGGGGCATCACCGTCAAGTCGGTCGAGATACAGGATATCACCCCCTCCGGCTCGATGCAGCAGGCGATGGAGCAGCAGGCCGCCGCGGAACGTGAACGCCGCGCCATCGAAACCAAGGCCGAGGGAAACAAGAACGCGATGATCCTCGAAGCGGAGGGAAAACTGCAGGCGGCGAAAAAAGAGGCCGAGGCCCAGGTCGCACTCTCCGAAGCTTCCGCACAGGCGATCAAAAACGTCTCCGAAGCGATCACCGACAAAGAGTTGCCGACGATGTTTCTTCTGGGAGACCGCTACATCAACACACTGGAGAAGATGACCGCTTCACCAAACAGCAAATTCGTCGTATACCCTGCCGATCTGCAAAAAGCCATCAAAGGACTTTTAGGCGGAAATCAGAAGTGACCGGCCTCCTGCGGGAGGTCGTCTGAGTCTGAGAAAAGTACATCCCGGCGCAACACAGAGCTATCTCCCTTCGATTGCGTCAAAACCCACCCTGCTCCTTTTAGTAGAAAAAGATAGCCGGCAGCCCATGTCAAGACCCAGGACTAAAAAATTCCCGACGACATATT
>JANTHT010000077.1 GCA_024762235.1 Sulfurospirillum sp. | reverse complement strand
GAGATCTATCCGACCTCACGTGCCATTCGGGAGAGGGTCAAAGAGGCACTCTCCCAAAACACTCTGCTCCCCAAAACGATCACGATAGGCGAATTTGAAAAAAAGGCATTGATCGTCCCCGGACGTACCTTTGTCGATGAAGAGCATAAAACACTCCTCATGCAGGAAGCGAGCCGATTCGACAACTTTCGGAAACTTCAGATCGACCGTGAATTTTTCACATTTATCAAAAACAGCAGTTATCTCTTCTCCTTTTTCGAAGAGCTGGCGGTTGAGCAGGTGACCATAGAAACGCTGAAGCTGAGTGACTACTATGCCGACTATACCGAACATCTTGAGATACTCGCCACCCTGCGGCAAAACTATATCGACCTCCTCGATGCCAAAAATCTCGTCGACAAGATGACCCTTCCTGCCCTTTACAAGCTCAACCGAAACTATATCGCATCCTTTTCACAGATCGACCTCTTCCTCGAAGGATATCTCAACCGTTTCGAACTCAGACTGATCGAAGAGATCGCCGCCATCACACCGCTCATGATACATCTGCATGCGATCCCTTTCAATCGCAAGATGCTCGACGCTTTCAACCTGCTCGGCTTCGATCTCAAACCGGGGTATGACTATCTGCTCGATATAGAAAAACGCAGTGTACTGAAAGCCGTACCGATCACCGCGCCTGCCACACGCTATCATGTCACCTCCGTCGACAACAGAGTCGAAGAGATCGCTTTCATCAAACAGGCCCTCTACCGATTCATCGAGCAGGGTTATGCTCCCGAAGAGATTATCGTCCTGCTCCCCAAAGCGTCACAGCAGCAACTCCTCGATCTCTTCGACAATGAAAACAACTTCAACTTTGCGATGGGCTTCCCCTTCACCGACGATCCGATCTACCGCAGACTCGACGCACTCTACCGCTACTACACCGACAAGAGTTACGAAAACCGCTTTCGCCTCACCACACTCGGCTACACGATCGAAGAAGTGGACGAACTCCAGAAACTGTGGTCACAAAAACATACACCCGCGCAGATCACACAGATGCTCACTTCCCTCGTTCCTGCCGCAAAGAGTGACGCCTTCACCATCTACGAAGAGCAGCTGCATCTCTTTTCCAGACTTCTGCCCACAGTGGCGCACTACCCGTTTCACAAAGTGCTCCATCTCTTCCTCAACCGTCTCTCCACAGCGACCATCGACGATGTGCGGGGCGGAAAGATCACCGTCATGGAGATACTCGAAACACGCGGTATCCGAAAAAAAGCGCTCATCGTCACCGATTTCAACGAAGGGGTGCTGCCGAGCCAGAGCAAAAAAGATCTCTTCCTCTCCACCGCCATCAGATCGGCATCCGGTCTCCCGACTCCTCAGGACCGTCAAAATCTGCAAAAATACTACTACCGGCGCATCTTTGACCAGGCCGACGAGGTGGCTATCTGCTACATCGAAGACGACCAAAACCGCCCTTCCCGTTTTCTGCAGGAGCTCGGTATCGACAACAGAGGAGATAAAGATCCCCATCTGCGCAGGATTCTCTTCCCGCCGACCAGCCCCAGAGCACACTATAGCCAGGAGGAGCTGATACTGCCGTACGACTTCACACAACACCCTCTCTCAGCTTCCGCGCTGCGTACCTTTCTCGACTGCCGGCGTAAATACTACTTTGCCTACATCCGCAAACTGAGGGAGTTCGAAATCCCCAAAGAGGCCAACGACGACCGCGCAATAGGGACGATACTGCATGAAGCGCTGCAGGAGGTCTACAGCGGCCATGACCATTTCACGGACGAAGATGCTTTGTTTTACGCACTGCAAAGAGCGCTCTACAAACGCAGTGAAAAGAGCGCGTCTCTCCAGTTTCTGACAGATGTCTGGCTGCAGAAACTGAAGCCATTTATCGCACATGAGATCAGGCGATTTCATGAGGGTGTGCGTATCCACAGTGTCGAACGCAAAGAGACACGCAGTTATGAGGGGCTCACCCTCACCGGTGAGATCGACCGTATAGACACCTATCATGATACCCTTCTGATCCTGGACTACAAAAGCGGCAAGATTCCCACCACACCCAAAGAGATAGCAAAGAGCAGCGATTTTCAACTGCAGTTCTACACCCTGCTGGGTGAAGAGATCGGCGAAGTGGCAGATGCACGCTACTACGATCTGGGCAGCGGCACCCTCACGCCGGATAAGCGCTTCGACGACAAGATGGCACTGCTGCATGAACACTTCGACATGCTGCGCACCGAAAAGGAGTTCAACTTCACCATGACCGATGCACTCCAAAAGTGTACATGGTGTCCCTATCAGAAAATCTGCAACAGGATCATGTGATGGCCTTTTACCAATCTCTGGCGTATGAAGCGAGTGCCGGCAGCGGCAAGACATTTGCACTCGTTATCCGCTACATCTCGCTACTCTATCTGGGGGCCAAACCCCACACCATCCTCGCACTCACTTTTACCAACAAAGCGGCCAGCGAGATGGCCGAACGCATCTCCACCGTGCTGGGAGAACTCCACCTCCCGAAGCGTGACGCGGAGCGGGCCGAGATCGCCAGAACAGTGCAGATCTCCGAAGAGGAGATACTTGCACGCCGCGAAGCGATACACCGCGCCTATCTGCAGTCGGAACTGAGGATCTCGACGATCGACAAATTTTTCGGACAGATCGTCCGCCTCTTTTCACAGCATCTGGGTATCATGCCCGATTTTTCGATAGACACCAACCGTGATATGCACCGTTTCCTGCTCCGTTTCCTCTCCAACGTCAAAAAAGAGGAGGCATACAGAGATCTGGTACGCTTCGCCGCCAGAGAGAACAGACGCATCGGCAATATCTTCACTTTCCTCTCCGACCTATACGCCAAAGATGCCGAACTCGCACCGCTTAAAGAGCGCTACGACCCGCACACGCAACCCGAGCGGGCGAAGATTTTCGCACTGATCCAGAAACTCGGGATGCTTTTCGAAGATAGTTGCGATACGCTCTCCGCCAGCGGCAAAAAAGCGCTCGACACAGCCGATATCGACAACCCGGAACTCCTTCCCGACAAAAAAACATGGCTCTGCAAAGAGAGCCTCAGCGAATACAGCTACTTCAAGAAGTGCTACACACCGGAGATGGACACGCTTTTTTTCCGGATCAAAGCTGTACTGGGCGAATACATGCATGCACGGGACAGTTACCTGCTCGGCCGCTACTTTCATCTCTACGGGATCTACAAACAGACACTGCTCGAAGAGAACATCGCCACCAATCTGCTCTCCTTCGACGATGTCACCAACCTGCTCTACCGCCTGCTTCATGAAAAGATCGACAGCGACTTTCTCTACTTCCGTCTCGACACGCGCATCGAACACATGCTGATCGACGAGTTTCAGGATACAAACATCGTCCAGTACAAGATACTCGCGCCGATCATCGAAGAGATACACGCAGGTGTCGGCACCTCCGGGGGGCTCAAGTCTTTCTTCTACGTCGGCGATATCAAACAGTCGATCTACCGCTTCAGGGGCGGCGCGAAAGAGCTTTTCCACTTCGTGGCGCAGAAGTACGGCGTCACCCTGAAACACCTCGATACCAACTACCGCAGCGACTGTGAAGTGGTCTCGTTCGTCAACGAAACCTTCGGCAGTGTCATCCCCGGGTATCATCCGCAAAAGTGCCGCGATGCCGGCAGCGGCGGCTATGTCAAAGTCGCGACGCACGGGGAAGTTCCGGAGGGGGTGACAGGAGAACTCTTCGCACTTCTCGAAAAGGGTGTTTCGCCCGACGACATCGCCATACTCACCTTCACCAACGACAATGCATTCGCCATCGAAGAGGCGCTCCTCAAAGAGGATCCTGGCCTGCACATCACGACGCAGAGCTCCGCGAAACTGATCAGTCAGCCGCCTGTCTCCGCCGTCATCGAGACACTCAAATACCTCTACTTCAAAGAAGCGCTCTGCAAAGCCTCCTTCCTGACCCAGAGCGGCTATTCGTGGCTGCGCGAGATCGATCTGGGCATGCTCAAAATCACGACACCGCTGCCGAAACTGGTCAGAGAGATCATCCGTCTGCTCGATCTGCCGGGTGACGATGCCAACCTGCTCAAGCTGATCGAAGTGGTCAGCGAATATGAGGATATCGAAGCGTTTCTCTTCGCTTCCGAAGAGCTCACCGTCGAAGCCCCCTCCAAAGAGAGCGCCGGTATCCGGATATTGACGATTCACAAGTCCAAGGGGCTCGAGTTCGACCATGTCATACTTGCCGACCGCATGACACGTCAGCGTCCCGATACCTCCACCCTCCTCTACGACTACGACGAGATCACGCTCGAGAACCTCTATGTCCGCACCAAAAAACGCGAATGTGTCGACCCCGCCTATGCCGACGCGAAACAGAAAGCGGAGCGACTCACCCTCGAAGATCAGATCAACCTGATGTATGTCGCCTTCACCCGTGCGAAACAGACACTGATCATCTGCCAAAAAGAGAAAGATTCCGCCTTCGCACCTCTGGCACTGCAGGAGATAGAGAGAGGCAACATCAAACCCTCCGAAAAACGCTCTGTCAGCAGAGAAGAGGTCCCATTCAGTTACCGGCCTGTCGCACTCGGTTTGCAGGAGAAACCGCCCAAAAACCGTGCAGAAGAGAGTGATGACCTCCATGCCATCAACTACGGAAACGCCCTGCACTACATGTTGGAGGTGCTGGACGGTTTCAGTCCCGAAGATCTGGAAAACGCCTGGTGGGCGATGAAAAACCGCTACGAAATGCTCCTGCAGGAGGGAGAGAGCCTCTCGATCAAAAAACGTGTCGAACGCCTTCTGCAGCATGCAACTTTCCGACAACTTACGGAAGGCACCCTCTGCAAAGAGCAGCCGCTCGTCTACAACAACGAACTGCGACAGATCGACCTGCTGGTAGAAAAAGAGGGTCATTACGTCGTGATCGACTACAAAAGCTCCCCCGTCGTACGATCCGAGCACAAAAACCAGGTGCGTCACTACAAAAAGGCGATCGCGGAGATCACGGGAGTGCCTGCGAGCGCGTGGCTCTGTTATCTGCGCGAGGATACGATCGAACTGGTCGAAGTGGCGTAACCTTTAAAATGAAATTGCTATAATCAGAGACGATCAAAGGCTGGACTATGTTAAAAGATATCTCGAAAAAACTGACGATGAAAAAGAGCTTTTTTGTAACGCAGCTCGAAGGGTTCTTCAACGCCATCACCCAGGAGTATCAGGATCTGATACATCAGAAAGAGGTGGAGAACTCGCTGCTCGAAGAGAAGGTCGGCAAGCTCGAACACGATATCGCCAACCTGGTCGGGATCCGGAAAAAACTGCAGGAGGAGCTTGCACAGAAGGATCGGCAGATCGAAAAACTGGCAAAAGAGGCCGCCGCTGAAAAAGAGGATGCCCACTACCGGCAACTGCTTGCGGAAAACATCGCGCTGCGCGAAGCGCTCAAAAAGAGTGGGAGTGAAGAGGTGGAACGTCTCAGAAACGAACTGGAGAAGATGCGTACCATTCTCACCAAAGGCGCCGGTTCCTACCAGGATGCCCTTTCACAACAGCAGAGAGAGATGTTGATCGAAGAGATCACGAAGAGCCTCAAAAAATAAACAAACCCTCTGCAATATTTCATTTTGAAATATTTATCGGCGCTTCACGAAACGCATGCTAGACTAATTTAAAAAAACAAGGACAGAAATCATGGATGAGAACAAGAAAAAAGCGCTTGATCTGACCATCAAGCAGATCGACAAAACATTTGGCAAAGGTGCCATCGTACGTCTCGGAGACAAGGAGATCGAACCGATCGACTCTATCAGTACCGGATCGCTCGGACTGGACATTGCGCTCGGTATCGGGGGTGTGCCAAAAGGCAGAATCATCGAAATCTACGGCCCTGAAAGTTCCGGTAAAACGACGCTCGCGCTGCAGATCACCGCAGAGTGCCAGCGACAGGGAGGCGTCGCCGCCTTTATCGATGCAGAACATGCCCTCGATATCAAATATGCCAAAAACCTCGGTGTCGATGTCGACAATCTCTACGTCTCTCAGCCCGACTTCGGTGAGCAGGCGCTCGATATCGTCGAGACGATGGCCAGAAGCGGTGCGATCGACCTGATCGTCATCGACTCCGTCGCCGCCCTCACCCCGAAAACCGAGATCGAAGGAGACATGGGAGATACCCATGTGGGCCTTCAGGCGAGACTGATGAGTCAGGCACTGAGAAAACTCACCAGTGTCCTGCACAAGATGAACACGACCGTCATCTTCATCAACCAGATCCGTATGAAGATCGGAACGATGGGGTACGGTTCTCCCGAAACCACGACAGGCGGTAACGCCCTGAAGTTCTACGCCTCCGTGCGGATCGACGTACGCCGTATCGCGACACTCAAACAGGGTGAAGAAAACATCGGTAACAGGGTCAAAGCCAAAGTGATCAAAAACAAAGTCGCACCACCGTTTAAACAAGCGGAATTTGATATAATGTTCGGAGAGGGTATCTCCAAAGAGGGTGAACTGGTCGACTACGGTGTCAAGCTCGACATCGTCGACAAAAGCGGTGCCTGGTTCAGCTACGGAGACAAAAAACTGGGCCAGGGACGTGAAAATGTCAAGGCACTCCTCAAGGAAGAACCCGAGCTTGCCAGAGAGATCGAAGGTGGCATCAAAAGTGCTATGGGTATAGTTGAAAATTCTGAAGAAGAGATCAACGAAAAATAAGGAGAAACAACAACTATGGTTTATATTGACGATATCTATGCAGACGAAGTACTCGACAGCAGGGGCAACCCCACCGTGCGCGCGACAGTCGTCCTCAGTGACGGAACACTAGCGACCGCGATCGTCCCCTCGGGTGCCAGTACAGGTAAAAGAGAAGCCCTGGAGCTGCGTGACGGTGACGACCGTTACATGGGCAAAGGTGTTTTGAAAGCGTGTGACAACGTCAACACGAAGATCGCCGACGAACTCATAGGTATCAGTCCCTTCAACCAGGCGGAAGTCGACGCCGTGATGAAACAGCTCGACGGCAGTGACAACTACGAAAACCTCGGTGCCAATGCGGTGCTCGGTGTATCGATGGCGGTAGCACGTGCAGCTGCCAACAGCCTCAATATCCCGCTCTACAGATATCTGGGCGGCAGCAACGCCATGACGATGCCTGTACCGATGTTCAACATCATCAACGGCGGAAGCCACGCCAACAACAGCGTCGATTTCCAGGAGTATATGATCATGCCGGTCAACTTCGACGCCTTCTCCGAAGCGCTGCGTGCCGCGTCTGAAGTCTACCACAACCTCAAAAAGATCATCGCCGGTATGGGCGAAAGTACCGCACTGGGTGACGAAGGCGGTTTCGCCCCGAATCTCAAAAACAACGAAGAGCCGATTCAGGTGATCATGCAGGCGATCGAAAAAGCCGGCTACAAACCGGGGGAGGATATCGTCATCGCACTCGACGTCGCCAGCAGCGAACTGGTGACAGAAGGCGGCTACAAACTCGATTCCGAAAACCGTATCGTCAGTGCCGAAGAGTTGGTGGACTACTACGTCGATCTCTGCGCAAAATATCCTATCGTATCGATCGAAGACGGACTGAGCGAAGATGACTGGGACGGCTGGAAGATCATGACAGAGAAACTTGCGGACAAGATCCAGCTGGTGGGCGATGATCTCTTCGTCACCAACGAAAAGATACTGCAGGAGGGGATCGACAAAGGCATCGCAAACGCGATTCTGATCAAACCCAATCAGATCGGCTCCGTCACCGAAACGATGCAGACCGTCAGACTCGCACAGCGCAACGGGTACAAATGTGTCATGAGTCACAGAAGCGGTGAGAGTGAGGATGCGTTCATCGCCGACTTCGCCGTCGCGCTCAACACCGGTGAAATCAAGACAGGGTCTACCGCCAGAGGCGAGCGTACCGCCAAATACAACAGACTCCTCGAGATCGAACGCGAACTCGGTTTCAGCGAATATCCGGGCAAAGTCCTCTTCTCATAACATGTCTGTCATCACCGAAGAGATCACGCCCAGGCCCGGAAAGAGGGAGAAAAACTTCTCCTTCCTGCAGGTTTCGGGCCTCGTTCTCCTCGTACTCTTCACTGCCATCTACATCGGAGAGACACTCTACGGCAACAACTCACTCCAGGTACTCCTCTCTCTGCAAAAACAGCAGAAGATACTCGACCGCAAAATCAAACGCATCAGCCGACAAAATGCAGCACTGCAGAGAGAGTACTTTGAACTTAAAACTGTGATGGGTGAAGACGCGATCTACGATCAGGAGCGTGAACGATGACGCGACTGCTCCTCTCCCTTTTGCTCTTCTCTTTGATACTACACGCACGGGAAAACCCTTTCGCGCCTCCCGCGACAGTCGGCAACATGCCGCTGCAGGCGCCCATCCCCACTCCCGACCTGGACAGAGAACTGGTTCCCGTCATCAACCAGGCACAGTGCGTCGCGGCACCCAAAGCACCCGAAACCAAAAAGCGGGAGACGCCGAAAAAAGTGTGGAAACACTTTCCACCCGAGCAAAACGCGACGGCAAAACCTCCCGTCAAAACGCCTCTCGTCGCCCAAAAGCGTAAAACGGTACACAAACGACAC
>JANTHT010000076.1 GCA_024762235.1 Sulfurospirillum sp. | reverse complement strand
TGAGAGTCTCACCACCCTCAAATATGATCGTATCGTCCTTCGTGAAGATTTTCACCTCTCCTTTCCCCTCACTTTCAAAAACGGGGAGAGATGGTACATGCTTCCCGAATCGGGTGCCGATCATGCGGTGCGTCTCTACGAAAGCGACCGGTTTCCCTACGACTGGAAGCGCAAGAGGACGCTGCTGGAGGGGAAACGGTACGCCGACCCCGTCCTTTTCCGGCATGACGGCCTCTGGTGGCTGCTGGTCAGTGACGAAGATCGCAAATCGCTCGAACTCTGGTATGCCGAAACACTGGACGACGATTTTACAGAGCATCCCAAATCCCCTCTCTATACCGGAGACAAAAGCCGCTACCGCAATGCCGGCAGAATCCTCTTTTACCAAAAGAGGCTCTACCGATTTTCACAGGATTGCAGCCACTACTACGGTGAAAAGGTCGACGCCTGGGAAATCACCAGACTCGACAAAACAGCGTTCACGGAACAGAAGGTCAAAACCGTTCTCAAACCCTCCGGCAAGGGGTGGAACGCGAAACAGATGCATCAGGTCGACTATCTCGAAGAGGATGGGATCTGGTATGCGGTTGTCGACGGCGGCAGTGACGAGAAAGAGAACTACTACCTTATCAACAGGTTTCTGAGGCGCTTTTTCCAGTGAAAGTGGTACAGGTCATCGGCAACATGCGCGGCGGCGGTGCGGAACGCGTGGCTCTCGAACTGCACAGGGCCTTTGCCAGACTCGGGGAGAGAAGTGAAATCTGGGTTACCGACAGAGAAAAGGCATGGTACGATCTGCCCGAAGGGGTACGGCATGTTCCCGCTGAAGAGATGGTCGAAAAATTGCGAAGCGAGACGCCCGATCTGATCTTCGCCCACATGCAAAAGAGCGCCGAACTGCTCCAGCCGCTCAAAGGGGCACGCAACCTCTTCTTTGTGATCCATACCGCCATCCATGAGAGATTGCGCCGAAAATCGTTCCTCAGCCGTCTCAAACACCGCAAAAAACTCCGAAAGATCTATCATGAAGCGCAGGTGGTCACTGTCTCGAAAGGGATACGCGACGATCTGGAGAAGCTGAAAATCGTACCCCGCCGCAGTGTCGTCCTCTACAACCCCTTCAACTTCGACACGATCAGAGAGCGGGGCAACGAAACGGTGGAGCAGTTCGATGTGCCCTACATCGTGGCAGTCGGATCGCTCAACAGTGTCAAACGGCACGATATCCTGCTGAAAGCCTGTGCCAAAGCGAAGATACCGCACCATCTGGTGCTGCTTGGAGAGGGAAAGCAGAGAGAGAAGTTACGCAGTATGGCAGAGCGGCTGGGCATCTCGGAGAGGGTGCATCTGAAGGGGTGGGTATCAAACCCCTATGCCTATATCAAAAATGCCGCTCTCCTCGTCTCCAGCTCGGAAGCGGAGGGGTTTGGCAACGTACTGGTCGAAGCGCTCGCACTGGGTACGCCGGTGGTCAGCACCGACTGCAACCACGGCCCGCGTGAAATCATGCTCCCGCCGCTCGATGCGTTTCTGGCACGGGTCAACGATCCGGAGGATCTGGCACAGAAGATCGAAGCTACCCTGATACGCTACCCCCCGATCCCGCAGGAGCTCCTCTCGCGTTTCGACGCCGAAATGATCGCGAAGCACTACCTCTCACTCGCTGCGGTTTAGGATCGCTGCGATCTTCTCCAGACCCTTTTGCGGTATCTGGTCCATACTCCCTTCGATCTGATATTCGTAGTAGAGATACTTCAGAAAATTGTCAATCAGTGACGTATCTGGTTTCCACTGCGACAGATCTTGCATGCGCTCCAGAAGTTCCTCTCTGTTTCGGGCGCGTTTGGTGATCCCGTCGATCGCATAGAAGGCGTTGCCGAGCACGACGACCCTTTTGTGAAAGAGGAGGGACTCGATGCCGACAGTGGAGTTGACCGTGATGACCGCCACACTCTTTTCGATCAGCTTCTGCGTCGGCCAGGCATTGGCGAACATAAGTCTCTCGGAGCGCTCCGCCCTGGCATGCAGATCTGGGTAGGATTTGATACTGCTGG
Organism: Sulfurospirillum sp.; assembly: GCA_024762235.1. Classification (GTDB taxonomy): domain Bacteria; phylum Campylobacterota; class Campylobacteria; order Campylobacterales; family QNZT01; genus QNZT01. The sequence continues at coordinate 6,623 of JANTHT010000076.1, read as the reverse complement.
GGTGTTCTTTGAAGAGAAAGTGCAACTCCGGCACCTCCCGGCTGATCGCTTCGATCTGGTCAAAGAGCATACGCATATCTCTGATCCAGGGAGAGTGTGTCAGGATCTGTGTGTCGTAATCGACCTGAAACGGGATAAAGACATAGCGCTCCGGCAACGCTATTTTCCTGGCTGAAGCGAACTTTCCGGCATTTTTGGGATTGCGGGGAATCAATGTCCCGGGCAGCGGTTTGTCACAGCGGTACGCTTCGAAAAAGTGCCGCTCCCGGGGTGCGCTGTTGTAGTAGTTGACCCCTTTGGGGTCAACAGTGATCCTTCCCGGCAGCAGGCCCGTTTCGGCATAGACCACACGCATGCCGTGCAGCTTCGCGATCTCGACCGCGATCGCCTGACGAAAGAGGATGCCGTTCCAGACCATTAGCTGGCCATATTCGGGCGTGATGACACGAAAATAGCGCAGAAAGTTCCATGCCGCCTCGAGACGGAAAACAGGCTCCAGCAGCCATGCCGGCAGCCATCTTCCTCTCTTGGCGAGAAAATCGTCCCGTTTGAGCGCGACCGGTGCAGAGAGATCCGCTTTTGGCAGGTAACGCAGCGCTTTGAGAGAGGGGATGAGAAGCCGTTTACTCTCGACCAGTACCGTATCGCTGCCCATGTGGTTTTTGATCTGAGCAAAGAATTTTTTCTGCTTGCTGTTGACAGCGAAGAGAAGCGTTTTCATCCCTTAACGAACGATCTTTTCGGCGATCGGCTTTTCGGAAGAGACGATATCGTACTTCGCCAGTACATCGAGTACCGGTTGGGTGAAGAGGATGTTGTTGTAAAACTCCTCCTCGAGGCGCCCTTCGTTGTAGAGTCTGGTCCAGCGCCGGTAGTGCGGTCCCATACTCACTTTTTTGCCACTCTCCAGCAGCCGCTTGCGGTTGAGGATATTTTTCTCGAACTGCGCGTAGTTGCGGATCGAGTAGTGAAAGACTTCGATCGCTTCGAAACGTTTGATCTTGTCGTAACCGGAGCGGAAATAGTCTCTGAGATTGCCGATATGAAGCGCTTTGTGGTTGCCGCCGCGCAGATAGACCAGTCCGTGGGGGTTCACGATCGTCTTGGGCCCTATCTTCCCCAGGATGATCGACTGTTTTTCGTTGGTCAACTCTTTCGTCTTCTTGTAGAAGATCGGATTTTTGACATAGTAGTCGCTCTCGAAAAAGTGCCCGGGACGGATCGACTTCTCATCGGGTACCATGTTGTAGCGCTGGACGGTAAGTACCGATCCTTTGAAAGAGAGATTCTCTTTGAGGTTTTTGTCGTTCTGCGGCAGCCAGAACTCGTCGGCGTCGTTGTTGATGACCCAGTCGGCGCCCATATTACGTTTGGCGGTATGGGCGAGCCTGCGCATCCATCTGGCTTGCTTATAGTCGCCCTTTTCATCGATGATCATGATCTCGTACGACTTTTGCAGCTCTGCCAGAATCTCTCTGGTCCCGTCGTCGGAGTCGTTGTCCATCACGACGAAGGCATCGACCCCCAGCGCGGCATGTGTTTTGATGTTTGCAGCGATGATATCGGCTTCGTTCTTGACCAGTATCGTCATGACGAGCCGAAAATTCTTTTTATCGAAGCGATGTATATAGTAATCTAACATCTGGGAGTTCCCCCGGTGGATAGTTTCGCGTACTATAACCAAAAATGGGTTAACTTTTGAGCACCTCTTCAATCGCATCCGCGATGATCCCGAGCAGTACCATATGCATCTCGTCGACACGGTAGGGATTTGTCACGTCGACTTTGAGGGTGATATCGCACCTCTTCAAAAGATCGCTGTTGTAGCCGGCACAGAGCCCGACGCTCTTGAGTTCCGCATCTCTCGCCTCTTCAATCAAACCGGGCAGTCTCCGGCTCTCTGTCGCGGTGGTCATTGCGATCAGCAGATCCTGTGCACCCCGGTGTTCCGCAAAAAGCGAGAGATCCTTCTCCAGATCGCGCATCGCCGAGATAGCCAGGTCGGGGAACTGCTCTCTGAGGCGCTGCGCCATGTAAACGGCGAGTATATAGCTGCGTCCTTCTCCGTAGACGTAGAGCCGGTTGCCTCTGAGCGCCGCTTCGTAACTTAGCAGGGAAGCCATATAGATATGGTTCATAAGGCTCTCCCGGATATGTTCGACCGATTCCGCATGGGTGCGCAACAGGGCTTCGATCCTCGCATGCATGGCGTTATCCTTATCGTAAGCTATCTTTCTGATGGTACCTCCGCATCATGCACTGCTCGAACAACATCTGCAGCGGCAGGGTCAAAACAGGAAACCTGTTTTGGGGTACCCACCGTGAAGCCGTTTGAGAGCAGTGTATGATGCGGAGGTGGCTATTATACCTTTTTAAGGTAAATCTAGTAGGCTTTATACTATATTTGTAAAAACAAACCATATATCATATCGGAGCGGATAGTGAAAAACGAAAAGATAAAGATCCTCATGATCGAAGACGATGCGGAACTGGCGGAGATCCTCAGCGAATATCTCGCCCAGTTCGATATGGAGGTGACCAACATCGAAGATCCGTTCCTGGGTCTCTCGACACTCAACACACAGAAGTTCGATCTGGTCATACTCGATCTGACGCTTCCGGGACTCGATGGCCTGGAGGTCTGCACGGATATACGCAAATGGCATGACATCCCGATCATCATCTCTTCGGCGCGGCATGACATCACTGACAAAGTCGAAGCGCTGGAGCGGGGTGCCGACGATTATCTGCCCAAACCCTACAACCCCAGAGAGCTCGAAGCGCGCATCAAGAGCCTCCTCAGACGCAAGAAAAACGACTTCGCCAGCAGCGAGAGAGGTGCCAAAAAAAGCAAAGATCTCGTCGTGGACGAAAAGAGCCAGACGATCCGCTTCAAGGGCAAAGAGTTGCAACTGACCAAAGCGGAGTACGGCATACTCAAGTACCTGATCCAAAAAGAGGGAGGCGTCGTCTCCCGCGAAGATCTGATCTACAATGTCGAAGCGATCAGCGAAGAGAGCTCCAACAAGAGTATCGACGTCATCGTCGGGCGTATCCGCCAGAAGCTGGGAGAGACACCCAAAAACCCGACCTATATCCACTCGGTACGCGGTGTCGGCTACAAATTCACCCAGCCCAGCTAGATGAAAAAGTCGATCTTCTACAACATCACCTTCATCTTCGTCGTCGCCGCGATGGCGGTGGGTGTCGCCTATCTCTACATGCTCAAGTATGACAAACAGAAGTACACCCAGGAGCTCAACGAACGCTACTCCATCGTCGCCCGTGCGACACTCTACCGACTCCTCAAGGAACCTGTCACCGACGAGCTTGCGAGGGAACTCGCCGTCTACAAGATGCGGCTGATCAAAGACACCAATCTCATCAAAGAGGTACTCCAGAAGGGCGAAGTGCTCCAGAAACTGAAAGCGAAAGTGGGCAGCAGCGCCATCTACTACTACAACAAGAGCAACTTTCTGCTGATCGAGTCGGTCAACAACCGTGCGATTCTTCTGTACGACCGCGCCTTCAAGCCCTACCGGACGCAGATTCTCTATATCAAACTGATCTTCGGCGCGATTCTGATCGTTCTCTTTCTCGCCTACCTCTGGACCATCTCCCGCCTCTCTCCGATCAAAAAACTCAAGACCGAGATCGACAAGTTCGCCAAAGGGGATCTCAACATCGACTGCAAGATGGAGCGTGGGGATGAGATCTCGGAAGTGGCCAACGCTTTCAACCATGCCGTCGACGAGATCAAGAAACTCAACAGATCCAGAAAACTCTTTCTGCGCAACATCATGCATGAACTCAAGACCCCCATCACCAAAGGGATGCTCTCCGCAGAGATGCTGCCCCCCGGCAAACAGAAAGAGCGTCTCGTCTCGGTTTTTCAGCGTCTCGAAAGCCTCCTCAACGAATTCATCGCCATCGAGCAGATCACCGTGGACGGCAGCTTTCTCAACAAACGCGTCTATCGTGTGATCGATGTCATCGACGAAGCGATCGATATCTCGATGGCGGACAGGAACAGCATCGAACTGACGATACAGGAAGATCTGCAGATCAAGGTAGATTTCAAACTTTTCAGCATCGCTATCAAAAACATGATCGACAACGGCATCAAATACTCCAGCGACAGTAAAGTGCATCTCTTTGCGGAAGACGAAGGTATCGAGTTCCTGAGCAAGGGAGAGAAGCTCGAACATCCGCTCGACTACTATATCGAACCCTTCACACAGGGAGAGAGCAACAGAGCCGGCAAAAGTTTCGGTCTGGGGCTCTATATTGTCGACAGTATCCTCAAAGCGCACAAGATGGAACTTGCCTACGAATATCGAAACGGCTATAATATATTCAAGTTTAACAAAATAATGCCGATACTATGAAAAACCTGTCATATCTAATAGAAAAAGGAACTGCATCGATGGCCAATACGTTTTTCCCGCTCGCCTCTTTCAAAGCGCTCGTCGCGCACCATATCGCCTTGATCGAGCGCTTCGAAGAGCGAAGTATGGCCGAATTTTCCCTGCTCTTCCTCAAACTCGACGGCCATGCCAGTCTTGAGATCAAAAAGAGTATCCAGATCATCTTCCGCGACAGCGATATCATCTTCGAATATGGCGGCGACTACATCATTCTGCTGCCCAGAACAGATTATGACGGTGCTACCAAACTGCTCGGCGGATTGCAGGAGTTTCTGGGTGAACACTTCCGTGATTCGATCGTCACCTACCCCGATGACGGCACCACTGCAGAAGCACTGCTCCAGAGTTTTCAAAACATAGTGAAAAAATACTATAATATCGATCTGGAGATCGACTAGCATCCAGTCAGACCTCCTCTCTTCCAAAGGAGTGACTTATGAAACGACTGCTCGGCACCAAAAAGCTACTTAAAATCTACATCGATACCAACGACAAACATGCTGGTGAACCGCTCTGGCAGGCGATCCTCAAAGAAGCCAGGGCGATGGGCCTCAGCGGCGCCACCGTCTACAAGAGCGTCAGCGGCCTGGGGATCCACAGTGAGATCAAAACCGCACATATCGTCGCCCTCTCACAATCGCTGCCGCTGGTGATCGAGATGATCGATGCGGAAGAGAAGATCAAAGCGTTTCTGACGAAGCTGGACGAGATCATGGAGGAGGGTCTGGTGACACTCAGTGATGTCGAAGTGATGCAATACAAGCACAAAGAGCATCACGCATGAGTTACATGACACTGCTCTATATCGGACTGGGCGGCTTTTTCGGAGCGATTTCGCGTTTTCTGATCGCAGGCGGCGTACAGAAACTCTTCGGCGGATTTTTCCCGGTGGGGACACTGAGTGTCAATGTCATCGGCAGCTTTATCATCGGCTTCGCGGCGCTCTGGTTCGAACAGGTGATCGCACCCGAATACCGCGCCTTTTTCATCACCGGTTTTCTGGGAGCGCTGACCACCTTCTCCACCTTCAGCTACGAAACGACGATGCTGATCGAGCAGAGCGCCTACTACAGAGCATTTCTCAACATCGCGCTCAATGTGCTCTTCAGTGTGGGGGCGACGATAGTGGCGATGATCCTCTTTCGCAAACTTTTCACTCTGTAGGGATATAGACCGTTTTGAGGTGATTCCCCTCCCCGTCTATCGCATCGGGTGAGTAGAGGATCGGTGTGAATTTCGCGTTCAGCACTTCGGCATTGACTCTGAAACGGGAAGCGAGCCTGCCGAATGCACTTACGGCGATGCGGACCGTCTCGATACCTTCCTCCACGACCGCACCGACTTTTCCCATCTCTTCCCAGTCCCAGAGATCGCGCTGTTTCGCATGGTAGAGATAGCCGTTCTCAACGATATAATCGGCACCGTTCTCGACGGCGTTTCCGGTGCTACTGTTGGCGTCGCTGTCGATGATAAACTGGATATAGCGGCTCATTTCGAGATCCGCCTTGCGGTAATCAAACTGCAGATAGAGCCATCCGCCTTCCAGATGCATCCTGAGCCCTTCGCCGTTGTCCACCTCCCAGTTGATCCCGGAGGGATCGAAATCGCGCTGCTGTTTATTCTGGGGGTGATGCCCCAGCGGAGTGCCCTGCTCTTTGGGTGCGGCACAACCGCTCCAGAGAAGCATGCTCAGTAAAAGTGTGAAAGAGAGAAAACGCATATCGATACTCCATCGTCTGTTTCAGAGAGTATCGGATATTTTTGAAAAAGTTTTAACCGGACCTGTCTCAGTTACTTGCCGTACATTCCGAAGAGTTGGGTGAGCTTCGTTTCATCGGTGACATCGGCCCACCCTTCGCCCTCGTTGCAGATCCATCTGCGGCCGTTGTGGGAATAGTACTTCGTATCGAGAGGCTGCTCTTTGGGATAGGTCGTGATCTTCTGGCTCCCGTCCTGCAACACTTCCACGACGGAGTTGTCGGGGATATCTTCGGTAATCGTCGCATTGGCGTTGATGTAGACACTGTCACCGATGCGGCACCCGCCCATGATCGTCACCGCCGGTGAGATATAACAGCGATCGCCGATCACCGGCGCTCCGAAGTGCGGATGGTCGATCTGGTTGATCGCGTTGATGGTGACATTATGAAAAATAACACACTCCCTGCCGATCTTCGCGGGACCCGAGATGAAGAT
>JANTHT010000075.1 GCA_024762235.1 Sulfurospirillum sp. | reverse complement strand
AATGTTTTGGTATGCAGCCCCTTGACCTGAATCTCTTCTATCTTGTTCAGTTGCGTCGTAAAGAGGATGGAACTCTTGGAGATATCGGCGACGAGCCCTTCGATGTAGAGCTCCTCTTCATACTCCATCGTAGCCTGGATCGGACGGTGCGGGGTGACACGGATATTTTTACGATGAACCGGTGAGTTGTCGAGAAACTTGAAGTTACTCAGTTCTACAAGCTGCTCCATGTAGTCGATATGCATGATATCCGCTCTGAGGATATCGGGGATCATAGGATGTTCGAGATAGACATACTCCTGTTTTTTCATAAAGGCCAGATACTCTTTGGAGCAGCGTACCTGGGCATACCCTTTTTCACTCTCTGTCACTTTGACTTTGTTGGAGAGTGGTACCTCTTTGTAGAAGCCGTAGACAGTCATTTCGGGAGACTGGTTGAAGATGTGACTGAGGTTTTCGAAGTCCCCGTTGTGACTGTAGTCGAAGTAGCGGGTACCGTAGTAGATGGCGTTGTTTCGGGAGAGCTTGGCTTTGAGCATGAAGCGATGGACACGTTCCAGCAATGAGTTGACATCGTCTTCGTCGTCGTAGTTGGTGACACCGACGGTCTCTATGGAGAGATTATATTTGATCTTGATACTCGTGAACATATTTTTGAGGGTGCTGACGACAGTGTGGATTTTGCTCTCATGTATGAAGAGAAGGTAACTGTTCCCCCCTTCGTAGATGATCGGTGTGAAGTTGAGGTAAGAGTAGATGAAACTGAATACCTTCTGATAACGAGCTCCCTCTCTGGGGTCGAATCTGAGCTCAAATTTTACGGCACACATAGGCGTCGAAAAATCCCTGGACCGTTGCAATTGCGAGTGGATAAATGCCTGATTGACGACATTGTTGATGATGATGCTTTGATTGGTCATGCGTGCTCTCTTTCCTGAAATTGTCTTTTGGCTAAGTATTTAGCTATAATTTCGACAAATTGGAAAATTTATTTAGAGGAAAATGTGATGAAAAAGCAGTTTTTTGATGATTTGGGTGAAGTTTATCAACTGATTAAAGATAAGCAGGAGCAACTGCATACCTTTTACGATGTGCTGAAGCCCGGTGCAGAGAGTGAAAAGAGAGCGTTTATCGATGATTTTGTTGAGAAGATCGGCCTCGAAGTGACGCCTGAACGTGAGATGGCGGTGATCACCCGTCTGGTCTCGCTGCGGGACGATGCGCTGACACAGGCGCTCAAAGCTGCAGGTTTCAGCGAAGAGGAGATCATAGAGAAGAAAGAGCAAGCCTATCTCTGGGTAGCGGACTACCACCTGAAGATGCATGCGTCGCTTGTTGAAGAGATCGAAGCGAAGGGGCTTCTGACACCGTTTTACCGGGAAGTTTTCAGAGGTGTGCATGCGGTGGGCAAGACCTTCAGCGACTGGCAGTCGAGCTGGACGGCGCATATCATCGACGGGGTAAACCGCGAACTCTACCGGCTCTTCAACGGTGACGAAGAGAAGATCTTCGAGATGCTGCATGAAAAGGAGCTTTTCGATCCCGGGCATGCAGGCGAAAAGGGAGATCGATCCTACTCCGTGCTGGTGGAGCAGGAGGATGGCAGCTTCAAGTCCGTGCCCTATGCCGAAGCGTTCGCACAGGAGGTGACGACCGCACTACTGGCACTGGCAGAGTTCAAAAACAACCTTCTCAAACTCGAAGATGAAGTTTTTGACCAAAAAGAGGTGTTGACCGACTACCTTCAGGCGATCATCGAAGCGCTGGCGGAGAGAGATACGGCGAAGCTGATCCCCCGCTGGGCGGAGGTGGACAGACGCTGGATGAAGGTTACCGCACCGCTGCAGATCGGCCATCCGCTGGAGTACTACGAAGACCACTACAAAAAAGCGGTGGCGCTGGAGTGGGATCTGCGCATCGTCAATCCCAAAAACTCCGCCGGCGATGTGAAAGAGAAGATCAAGTCGATGTACGCGAAACTCTTTGCCGCACTCAGAGACGAGGTGGAGGGAAGTGAGAAGATCTACGAGACTTCGCTCAAAAGCGCCGACAAAGTGCAGCTCTATCTGGGGCGCCCTGCACTCTACTACGGTGCCGAGTTTTGCGGACTCTTCTCTGCGCAGGTGGTGCCCAACGACGAAGTGGTGACCAAAGAGGCGGGCAAAAAGATCTTCGCCTTCGCCGACAATGTGCTCGAAGCGAGCCGCGCCAAACCCTTCATGAAGATACAAAAAGAGATCTTCCCGCAGTGGTTTCTCGATCAGAGCCGCGAAGTGCTCTTCAAAAGAGAGGATATCTGGTACGAAGTCTACAACATCACGACGATCGGGCATGAGTTCGGGCATATCCTCTGGATCGACGACGATACCGAAAGTGTCATGAACAAAACCGGCAATTTCAAGAACATCGAAGAGTTCAAAGCGACCGCCGGCGGGCTCTGCGCCTTTTTTCATGATGACACCGAAGCGCTCAGGGCACATGTACTCAACGACACCATCCGCCGCGCCGTAGGACTCATTGCGTGGAAGGAGACAGGCGAAGTGGAGCCATACTACTGCGAAGGGCTGATCCACCTGAGCGGGCTTTTCGAGACCGGTGTGCTGAAGTTTGGCAAAAAGCTGGAGATCGACATGGGTGAAGAGGGGTATGCACGTATCAAGGCGTGGTATCTGGAGACCTACAAAGCGCTTGCACTGCACTATCTGAAAAAAGAGGATGCCAGCGATTTTCTGCATCGCTACGCCAAAAAAGAGGGCAAATACTTCATGCCGCTGCGTGACGATGTGAAATATTTCGTCAACTACTACTGGAACCTGCACAAAGAGATCGGGCAGGTGATCGACGAGGAAGCCGACAAAGCAGCGTGGCTGCTAAACTGAACCGAAGGAGGTGAGAGATGAGAAAAATAGCAGTGTTGGCAGGCATGGCAGGGATGATGGTTTCATGGCTGGGGGCGGGGGTGACGATCCCGCCCAAAGCCAAAGATATCGCCGTCACGGTTTACAACAACAATCTTGCATTTGTGCATGAAAAGAGAGAGGTACAGGTGCGAAAGGGGTTGCAAAGACTGGTCTATGAAGGGGTGGCGTCGCAGGTGATCACATCCAGCGTTGTGCCGCAGTTCTCCGGTGCCGGTGTACGGCTCTACTCGCAAAACTTCCGTTACAATCTCATCTCCCTCGACTCGCTGATCCAGAACAGCATCGGGCGGAGCGTCACTTTCTATACCAACGGGGAGAAGCCCAAACGACAGAAAGGGACGCTGCTATCCGCGGCACCCGTCGTAGTCAAAAGCGATCAGGACGGCAAACTCTACCCGCTCGACTCTCCCACGCAGGTCGTTTTCCCCGGCATCCCGCCGTCGATGATCACCCGCCCAAGCCTCGTCTGGCGGGCGGAGATCGACAAAAACGCGAAGCTTGGTGTCGATCTGAAGTATCTCAGCCGCGGGATCAAGTGGAAAAGCGACTATGTCCTCGACCTCAAACCCAAAACGCTCGATCTGCACGGCTGGATCACGATCAACAACAACTCAGGCGTCACCTACGAAAACGCGCAGATACGCTGCATCGCCGGAGAGTTGCATGAAGCCACACCGCCCATGCGTTACCGGAACCTCAAAACCATGGCAGCCATGCCCGCACCCGAAGCGGTGCACGAAGAGTCCTTTTCGGGTTACCATCTCTACAAGATCCCCTTCCGCGAAACCCTGCGGGACAAAGAGCAGAAGCAGATACTTTTCATCGATAAGCAGGGGATCGGTTACAAACAGTACGGCAAGGCGGTCAACAGCTACTTTGAAAACTACGGCGTGCAGAAACTTGCGTTTGCCAACATCGTTACCTTCGCCAACAGCAAAGCCAACCACGCCGGTATCCCGTTGCCTGCGGGAACGGTGCGCATGTACCGCAAAGACAGTGCAGGCGAGACACACTACATCGGCGAAGACAGACTCCCGAACACGCCCGAAGAGGAGAAGGTCAAGCTGACAGTCGGCACGCTATTCGACGTCGTGGGTGAGAAGCGCATCACCCGCTTTGTATCGGACAAATACCATCGCGATGTCGAAACCACCTATGCAGTGCGCAACCGCGGCAAAGAGCCGGTCGAAGTGAAGATCGAAGAGCGCATCCCCACCTACGGCACGAAGATCACCACCAAAAGCAGCTGCAAGGGAGTGTGCAAAGAGGTGAAAAAGAGCGCCTTTGTCAGAGAGTTTACGATCGCTTTGAAGCCGAAAGGGAGTTACAGATTTACGACGGAGTTTGAGGTGGTGTATTAGGAGTTGGTCAGATTGTATCCTGCCCGGCTGTAAAATCTACTCTTTCGTCCTATATTTTGCCCCTTCTCGTTAAATAGCCACGGCTATTCACTGCAAATAAGCCGAATAATGTTAATATCAATTTACACATATAATACAAAGGTGTAAATATGGATTTACATAATCTGTTTTCATTGCAGGAAAAGCTACTTTTTAAAATCTCTTTACAAAATAAGAGATATCTATTGGACAGGATCAATTTTGAGCATAAGCTCATAGGGATACTCGGACAGAGAGGTGTCGGTAAAACCACTCTGATGTTGCAATATCTGAAAGAGCATTTTCATGAGAAAACCGCTGCTCTCTATATATCTCTGGATATGCCATACTTTGCAAATATTTCTCTGTTTGAATTTGCCCGGGAGTTTGAGCAAAACGGAGGAGAGTATCTTTTTGTCGATGAAGTGCATAAATATGACAATTGGGCGGGAGAATTTAAAAATATTTATGATTTCTTAAACATAACAGTGATTTTCAGCGGTTCTTCACTGTTGCAGGTTTCACAGGATGATGGTGATATTTCCAGAAGAGCTGTTATTTACCATCTGGAAAATCTCTCATTCAGAGAATATTTGAAGTTAAACAATCTGTTAGATCACAGAGCGATCTCACTGGAAGAGATTTTAAATAACCATACTAATATAGCGAAAGATATCGTTGTAAATATAAAAATTATAAAATATTTCAAAGAGTATCTTAGATTTGGTGCATACCCTTTTGTGCTGGAAGGGAAAGATGAATATCATCTGAAACTGATACAAATCATCAACCAAATCCTCGAAGGTGATCTGCCTTATGTGACAAATATAGATTTTGCGCAGATAAAAAAGATTAAAAAGATGTTCTTCATGATCAGCACGCTTGTACCGTTTGTGCCAAATATAAGTGAACTGGCTAAAATGACCCACATTTCCAGACCAAAAGTGTATGACTATCTGGAACTTCTGGAGAGAGCGAAACTTGTCAATGCGATCACAAGCAGGGAAAAGGGTTACAATATCTTAAAAAAGCCGGAAAAACTCTATCTTCAAAATACCAATATCAATTTTGCACTGGCAAATAGTCCGGATATTGGAACTATAAGAGAGAGTTTTTTTGTAAATCAGATAAAAAATACAGATACAAACAGATTTCTCGGAGAGAAGATATATACCTCGGGAAAAAAGGGAGATTTTTTAGTCGACGATAGATATGTTTTTGAGATCGGCGGTAAAAACAAAGGTTTTGATCAGATCAAAGATATCAAAAACTCTTTTGTCGCAGCCGATGATATTGAGATAGGATTTAAAAACAAAATACCTCTCTGGCTGTTTGGTTTTTTGTATTAATCCTTCAGATATGTTCCCTCTTTCTCCATAAAGCTCAGAAACTCGTTAAATAGCTTATCATGACGCAGTGTCTTTGCGTCTCCGATGCAGATCAGTTTGCGTCTGGCACGGGTAACGGCGACGTTGAGGCGTCTGGCGTCTTTTAAAAATCCGATCTCCCCCTGGTCGTTCGCCCGTACAAAGGAGATGAGGATCACCTCCTTCTCCTGTCCCTGAAAGCCATCCACTGTTTTAGTTTCGACGCTGATATCTTCCTCTTCGAGCACTTTTTTGATCCTTTTGATCTGTGCGGCATAGGGGGTGATGATGCCGATATCCTCCGCTTTCAGTCCCATCGCCAGTAACTCTTTTGCCAGGTCGACGCAAAGAGCGGCTTCCGCTTCGTTGTAGTAGCTGGTGGAGCGGCTGCTCTGGGCTTCCGTGGCGTCACTCTGGCTCATGTCGACAAAGGCGAGAGGGTGTTTGGGATTGAGGATCTGAGGATATTTTGTACTTTCTCTGATATGCAGATCGGCGAGGGTATGGTTTCGTACACTCTCATCCGCGACCAATCTGCCGCCGTAGAAGTGCAGGTTGGAAAAGCGCATGATCTTTTCATGCATGCGGTACTGGACGGTGAGCATCGAGGAGAGGTTGGGATAGCGCTCGATCAGTTTCTCGAAAAGGGTCTCTTTGAGGCGCGGTTCGTTGCTGACCACAGTGGGCGGGAGCTGCTTGTGGTCTCCGGCGATGATGAAACGATCGGCTTTGGCGATAGGAATGAGTGTGGAGGGGATCATCTGCTGGCTTCCCTCGTCGATGACGGAGACATCGAAATGATGGTTTTCGAGCATCTCCGATCGCGCCATCGAGTTGGTGGCGAGTACGACATCGGCATCACGAATGATACGATCGTAGATCTGCTGCTCTCTTTCCTGCAGCTCTTTCACTTTGCGATCGATTTTTTCATTGGCTTTGATCCAGGAAGCCATCGACTGCATCGTCTCTTTCGAGATACCGCGCTGGGTTTTGCCCTTGTGCACGAGGGAGAGGATACGGTCATGGCTCATGCCGCGGCTTCGTGCCTGCGTCGGTTTGGAGTATAGATCCCTCTGCCGGGCCATCTCTTTGATCTCCTGCCACCCCTCTTTGAGTGAGAGTGTTTCGACATGCTGTTCGTAGAGAAAGTGGATCGAGTACTTCTGCAACGCTTCGGCGATGCGCACCGGATGCCCGATACGGACGATGTTGAGCTTGTAATCTGCCAGACGTGAGAGCATGTTGTCCACGGCGGTGTTGGAGTCTGCGGTGGCGAGTACTTTCTGTCCGCGTTTTGTCTCCTGCAAGATCAGCTCTATCAGTGTACTGGTCTTACCCGTGCCCGGAGGTCCATGGATCAGAAAGAGATCGTTACTGCCGAGTGCGCCTGAGATCGCTTTTTGCTGGGCGGGATTGAGCCGCGTATCTCTGGGTGTGAAAGAGAGCGGTTTTGCAGGGGAAGGTTTCTGCAGCCCCAGCACGATGTTGCGAAGCGCTCTGGTGCGTCCCGTGGCATGGAGCAGCTCCAGCAGGTTCTCCTCCATGCGTTTGAACGTGATGTCGTTGATGTAGAGGTCGATGCGGATATTGTCGCGAAGCGCCCATTTTGGCGGGGCGTTTTCAAAAGCGACGGTGATGTAGTGGCGTTTGATCTCGTACACCGTGCCCGTCAGATCGCTGCTGAGCGGATCGCCGTAGCTGACCAGAACGATGTCTCCGTTTGCGATCTCCGTCTCGATCCGTTTGTCCCGGGAAAAACGCACCAGATGATAGTAGAACTGCTCCCCCAGATAGCGCCCGCGCAGCCCCAGTATCGCCCGTCCGAAGAGTTCCCGCTCGTGTGCACTGAGGGTCTTGATCTCCCATATCTGCGCCTCGATCTCCGCGATACGCTCCCGCTCGATCAGGTAGCGGTAAGTTTCGACAAACGCTTCGACCTTCAAAATCTCCTCTTCTGTTTTGCGTGAGGGGATCAGCTCCTTTTTGGGTTTGTTCTTAACCCGCTTTTTCAGAAAGATCAGTGTCTGATTGTCGCCGTAGTGGATAGACTTGATGTCGGAGGTTTTGAGCTTGAGCCGGCGCAGGGCGAGGGTGAGATCCTTGTCTTTGAGGATTTTGGGGAGGATGATTGGCGGGGTCATTTGATCAGAATCCTTACAAGCGGAGTGATGGCACATGGGTGGAGATATTTCATCGTGTATGATCCTTCATGTATGTAATTATAGGATAAACAGGGTTTAAACGGGATTGATACAGCGCCGCTGCCGGGAGGTGATACAAATATGATATAATTGGATCAAATAAGATTGACAGGGTATAAAATGCAAACGATAAAGCTGGTAGTAGAAGATGCAAAACTCGATATTGTGCTCGACATCATTCAAAGTCTCAAAGAGGATGTGATCAAACATTATGAGATTTTGAATGATAAAGAAGAGGAGAATGATTTTATCAATATCTCAAACCGCGTCCTTGAAAGTGTCTGGGACAATGCTGAAGATGCTGACTATGACAAGTTTCTCAAAGTATGACATCGTCGTCGTTAAATTTCCTTTTGCCAGCAGCCGTAAATATAAAGCGAGACCGGCTGTTATAGTCTCTTCTGAGCTTTACAATACGCACAGCAGAAATACTTTATTGATAATGGCGATATCCAGCCAGATAACCTCGAGACTCCATTTTGAGCCTTTGATCGTAGAGTGGGAAAAGTCAGGATTGTTGAAACCGTCTATTATAAAATCTGCGATAGCGACAATTGAAAAAGAGTATGTTCTGACTACTTTGGGGAAATTGGGAAAAAGCGATCAGGAGTATTTGGACAAGTTATTGGAGCGTTTATGCTGTTCTGATGTCAATGGGGGACAAAGATTATGAATGTTACATATTTTCCGGATACCGATACGGTATTGATTGAGTTGCGTGATAAAGAAGTTCATGAGACAGTGGAGATCAATGAAAATATTTTACTTGATCTTGACAAAGAGGGGAAGGTGGTATGTATGACGATAGAGCATACCAGAGAAAATGCGAAACTTCCGCATTTTTCTTATAGTCGCAGCTATTGATCAGGTGCTGAGCCAGAGTACTTAAGTGGATTAATATTTATTTATAAAAAAATATTAAAAGTATTTATATTGTAAAATAAACTTAATGGATCTTGCGGAGGTACTATAATGTGGATA
>JANTHT010000074.1 GCA_024762235.1 Sulfurospirillum sp. | reverse complement strand
CTGACTGTCGCTGTCGTGACCAAACCCTTCGGTTTCGAAGGTCGCAAGCGCATGAAACTGGCGGAAAAAGGGATCGACGAACTCAAAAAAGAGAGTGACTCGATCGTCATCATCCCCAACGACAAACTGCTCTCCATCGTCGATAAAAACCTCGGCATCAAAGAGAGTTTCAAACTTGTAGACGATGTACTGAGCCGTGCGGTCGGCGGTATGAGCGCTGTCGTTCTCTCCACAGGCGAAAACGATATCAACGTCGACTTTGCCGATATCCAGACTATCATGAGCCACAAAGGTATGGCGATCCTGGGCGTGGGTGAAGCACAGGGTGAAGACGCCGCGATCGAAGCGGTCAAAAACGCGATCGAATCACCGCTTCTGGACAACATGTCCATCAACGGCGCGATGGGTGTCCTTGTCCATTTCCACATGCACCCCTCCTTCCCGCTGACACAGGTGCAGCATGCGATGGATATCGTCTATGACAGTGCAGATGAAGACGCGGATGTCATCTTCGGTACGACAACCAACAAAGAGATGCCTGAAAACGAAGTGAAGATCACAATCGTCGCGACCGGCTTCGAACAGAAAGGGGAGAAGCGTGAGACACCCTCTTCCAAAGAGGATGCTAAAGATGAGAAACTCAGCATAGAGGCTTCACCTTTCCTCAGACGTGTCAGCGGCGGCGGATACGAACTCGAAGAGAGCGACGACCTCGACTATCCTACCTTTCTCAGAAGGCAGATGGATTAAACCGATTTCTCCTTTTTGACACACCGGCAGTCGCAGGCTGCCGGTGATACTACTTCATCGCCACCGAAGCGATACGATTCTCCTCTTTCTGTACCATCTGAAGCCATTTGAAAGCCTCTTTCATATTTTTTTTGATACCGCCTTTACCCTCTTTGTAGATCAGGGCCAGATTGTACTGGGCGAGCACATCGCCCTTTGTAGCCGCTTTTTTGTACCATGCAACCGCTTTGGTTACGCTGGCAGGCACATAGAGGCCGTTCTCATACATAAACCCTATCAGGTATTGTGCCTGAGGATCGCCTTTGCGTGCCGCTTTGTTTAACCATAGAAACGCTTTTTCATGATTCACCGCAACACCGTTGATGCCGTCGAGATACATCTCTCCGAGCATCGTCTGGGCATCGACATCTCCGCTTTTTGCCAGTTCAAGAAATGATTGATACTCTGAGATATCCTGTAGTTCCGGCAGGTGCGTGTTGTTTGCGCCAAAAAGAAAAGTAGCTGTCAGACCGAGTGCAACCAAACTCTTTTTCATTGTGTATCCTTATCGTTGGGTTACACTTATATCGGTTTACTTAGTCATTTATTTTATACTTTTTGTGATTTTTATCTCTTTTTTGTCACTTTTTTCTTTTTTTACACATTTAAAACTTACCGGATTTTTCGCGACAAGGCGCCACCGTGCGTCATGGATTGAAGAGATAGCGTTCGGTCAGCCCCTCGTAGGCATCGATGCGCCGGTCTCTGAAAAAGGGCCAGATGTTGCGCACTTCATGCATGCGACTGAGGTCGATATCGACCGTTTCCACATGGTCGCTGTGATCGTCCAGTTGCGCGAGTATCTCACCCTGCGGCCCGCAGACAAAAGAGTTTCCCCAGAAGCGGATACCGTCGATATGTCCGGTCGGATCGAGCTCCTTGCCGACACGGTTGACAGAGATCACCGGCAGACCGTTGGCGACAGCATGCGAACGCTGGATCGTGATCCAGGCATCGAGCTGGCGTTTTTTCTCCGCTTCGCTGTCCGCATCGAACCAGCCGATCGCCGTCGGATAGATCAGCAGATCGGCGCCGTTGAGCGCCATCAGACGTGCTGCTTCCGGATACCACTGATCCCAGCAGACCAGTACACCCAGACGCCCAACACTGGTATTGATCGGGGTAAAACCCAGATCACCGGGTGTGAAGTAGAACTTTTCATAAAAGCCGGGATCGTCGGGAATATGCATCTTGCGATATTTCCCTGCAACAGTGCCATCTTTTTCAAAAACAACGGCAGTATTGTGGTACAACCCGGGTGCGCGCATCTCGAAAAGCGACGTCACCAGTACCACTTTCGCACGCCTGGCCACTTCTGCCCAAAATGCGACATCTTTATCGAAGTCCGCCGCATAGGCAAAATATTTCGGATCTTCGCTGATGCAGAAGTATTCGGTCTGGTGCAACTCCTGCAGCACCACCAGTTCTGCTCCCTGCTCTGCCGCCTCCTCTATCATGTTGACACTGTCGATCAACATTTTTGCCCGGTCTCCCGCATAACGCTGCTGTACGATCGCACTTTTCATATCAATGTCTCCCTGAGTGCCTGTGCTATTTTAAACGCCTGATAATGCGCTTTGACATCATGGCATCGTATGACAGACGCCCCCTCTTCCACCGCTTTGAGGTGCAGTGCGAGCGTGCCCGGAAGCCGCTCTTCGACAGGTGCAGGCACCACCATATCGATCATGCTCTTGCGACTCGCACCGATCAGAAGCGGTTTGCCGAAGTGGTGAAAATGGCCCAGATGTTTGATCAGCATGAGGTTGTCTTCGAGCAGTTTGCCAAATCCTATGCCCACATCGAGCATGAGATCGTCAATGCCGTAGCGTGCCGCTTTTTCGAGACGCTCCTCAAAAAAACGGTCGATATCGGTGATGACATGCGCATATTCGGGATTGATCTGCATCGTCGTCGGATTGTTCTGCATATGCATGATCACCACCTCCGCACCATTCGCCCCAGCGATCTCGCACACCCTGTCGTTTTTCAGCCCCGTGATATCGTTGACGATCGAAAAACCCCGTTCCAGGGCGTAGGCGATCGGTCCCGGCGCATAACTGTCGATGCTGAAACGCGCTTTGGCGGTCAATCCCTCGGCGGCGATCAGATCGACGACGGGACGGATACGTAGCAGCTCTTCCTCTTCGCTGACCGGGATACTTCCCGGCCTGGAGGAGACACCGCCGACATCGATGATCTCCGCGCCCTCTTCTATCATCCGAACGATCTGATCCAGTGCCGCTTCTCCCCGAAAACGGCTGCCGGCGTAGAAACTGTCTTCATTGGCGTTGATCACGCCCATGATCGCCGGCATCGTGGTTTTGAACGGCTGGTGCTCCGCCAGCACCTTTGCCAGCCTTTTGAGGCCGAAAGGCTGGACCCGCTCTTTTCTGGAGAGGATTTTACGCTGCTTGTCGTTGACGATCAATACTGCATCGATCTTCTCATCCTTGCAGAGAATCGTGTCTTTCTCCACTGCAAGCTCCGCGCCGATCGAAAGCGCATCCTGTTTGAGAATATTGGCGGCGGGGGTACGCAGATCTTTGATGAAGTAGAGTTCGCATGCCATCTTCTCTCGCATAATACGGTTCCCCAATCTGGTCGAACCGACCAGCTCCAGCAGGGCATCGGCATCTGTCTGCGGATCGAGCCTGATAATCTTCATCGTCTTCTCATCTTCGCTTCGTAGAGGGTGAGCAGCAGCAATGAGAGGATATTTTGCGCACGGGTGTTGTACTCGGCGAGTTCCAGCGCAGTGTCGAAGAGGGAGAGTTCGCGTGCGCTCAGACGTATGCCGGCATCGTTGATGCTGCGTGTCAAAAGAAGTTGTATCAGCGTCTTGAGTTCATCCTTGCTGCTGTTGCTGTGCTTTTTCAAAAAAGTGAAGATCGAATCCAGATCCAGATGCGCGAGGTCGAGCTCCAGCTCCGTCTCTACCGCGGGCGCTTCGAGCACTTCGATCTGCATGCGCGAACGCACCGTCGGCAAAAGAGCGTTTTTGGAGCGGGTGAGGATCACGAAAAGGATATTTCGCGGCGGCTCTTCCAGAAGTTTGAGCAGGGCGTTCTGTGCGTAGATATTGTAACTCAGGGCCCCGAGTACAATCGCTTTGGTACGCTCCTCGGCGATATAGGCTTCGCGTGTGACCGCGTGCGCATGTTCTACTTTGAACTCCTCTTCGAAGAAGGTTTTGACGATCGGTGCGTCGAGCGCTTCGGGCACGCGGTTTTTGGCATACTCCAGATCGTTACAGAGAATGATTCGCGAACCGCTCATAGCACACTCTGGATATCGACTTCACTGAACATGATCGCATCGATCGAACGATCGAAAAGCCTGAGCATCTGAATCAACTTGATATCGAGATCTTCATCGTCGCTGCGCAGTGAAAAGGAGTTCTGCATCGTTTCATCGAAGAGCCATAGCAGCGAATCGCTCTTGTTTTTGGCGATCTGCGCCCTGGGATCACTCCCTCTTCCGACATAGAAAAAGATATAGTCGTTGGGAAACGCCAGCGAGAGCATGTCTTCGAGCAGCATGAGTTGTTCACTGTCGTTGACCTTGTCCAGATAGGGGAAGAGCGTCCTCAGGGAGATGATCGGCAGCAGCGGACGCTGCGTATTGTAGCGATTGAGCCGGCTGAGCGCATACTGCTCGAACCAATCCCGTTCCCAGTCGGTCACCAGCAGCATAGTACGTGCACTCATCAGATGCTCTACCGCAGAAGCGGCGATAGGCACCCAGTCGAAGCGCCGCTCTTCCATCCATCCCAGCGCAGCGCCGCGTTTGCGTATCTGCTCCAGCGTCCACAAAGAGAAATCTTTGGGACTAGGATCTGTTGTCGAGTCCATAGGCTTCATGCAGGATACGTACGGCGAGTTCTCCATACTTCTCCGAAACGATCATCGAGATCTTGATCTCGCTCGTACTGATCATCTCGATGTTGATGTTCTCTTTGGCAAGTGCACTGAAAGCGGTACCGGCAACACCGCTGTGCGACTTCATCCCCACACCTACAAGCGACACTTTGGCGATGTTGGATTCATACTCTATCACTGCAGTGTCGTCCACTTCCTCAACCACTCTCTTGGCGTGTTCGAGTTCGTTTTCGGGTACCGTGAAACCGATATTCGCCGTACCGTCCTGTCCGACATTCTGGATAATCATATCGACATTGATATTTTCATCGGCCAGTTTCGAAAAGATTTTGGCGGCGATGCCCGGCTCGTCTTTGATATTTCTGAGCGTGATTCTCGCCTGGTTTTTATCGAGCGCGACACCGCTGACGATTGGTTGTTCCATGATATTCTCTTCCTTTGTGATAAGTGTGCCTTCGTTATCGTTGAAACTGCTTCTGGTGACGAGATTGACATTGAGTTTCTTCGCCAGTTCGACGGAGCGGTTCTGCAGTACCTTCGCACCCATTGAAGCGAACTCAAGCATCTCGTCGTAGGAGATTCTGTCGATCTTCTGCGCCCTGCGCTCGATGCGCGGATCGGTCGTGTATACACCGTCAACGTCGGTATAGATCTCGCACAGGTCGGCATCCATCGCGCCAGCGATCGCCACAGCGCTCAGGTCACTTCCACCGCGTCCGAGCGTCGAAACATCCCCTTTATCGGTGATACCCTGAAAACCTGCAACGACGACGATCCGCCCCGCACCGACATGGTTTTGCATGGTTTCCGTATGGATATTTTCGATACGCGCGCTGGTGTGGACGTCATCTGTCACGATGCCCGCCTGACGGCCTGTCAGCGCGATGGCGTCGTATCCCATCTCTTTGAGCGCGATCGCCAGCAACGCACTCGTGACACGCTCTCCTGCACTCAGCAGCAGATCCATCTCACGCGGAGAGGGGTTTTTGCTGAAGTGGTGGGCATACTCGATCAGCTTGTTGGTCTCACCGCTCATCGCGGAGACGACGACGATGAGATCATTGCCCTCATCTTTGGTTCTTGCCACTCTTCTGGCAACATTTTCGATCCGCTCCAGGTCACCGACACTGGTACCGCCGTACTTCTGTACTATCAGCATATATGCATCATCCTCATCTTAAGATAGATACCCCTCTTTTTTGAAGTAGTCGAGCACTTTTCTGTATATCGGCTTCTTCATGTGTGTCACATATTTGAAAAGCGCATCCTGTGAGACAAATTTATATTCGTTGAATTCGGGAATCTTCGTGTTGAGCTCGATCTGCGCTTCCGGCTTGAGCTTGACCAGAAAATATTTCTGACTCTGTCCGTCGAACGGGTAGCGCTTTTTGGTCGCTTTGTTCGGGAAGTCGTAACGCATCCACTCGGGATGCTCACACAAAATCTCCACATCGTTGGTGCCGATCTCTTCGAGCAGTTCACGCATGAGCGCTTCGTGCGGCGTTTCGCCTTCGTCGATGCCGCCCTGCGGAAACTGCCAGACGTCGTTACGAAAATCGCTGCGGTTCGCGATGAAGATTTCACATGTATGGGGATATCTGGATGAGAGGATCACTGCAGCGACGTTGGGTCTGTACGTTTTCACTTTGGACGCTTTGGACATGTCACTCCCTCTCAATTTTTTATGATATACTATCCAAAAACAATTTCAAAAAAGGTTAAAACTGCTTCTCTATCTGCACATCCCCTTCTGCGACAGCAAGTGCCACTACTGCGCTTTTAACTCCTACACCGACAAGCATGGACTTAAAAGAGCCTATATGCAGGCGATCCTGAAACAACTCGACTATGAACTGGAACGTTTCGGCGCATCGGAGGGAGAGATAGAGACACTCTTCATCGGCGGTGGCACACCCTCGACCCTCTCCCCCGAGCTCTACGCCCCCTTTTTTAAAAAGATCTCCCCCTATCTGCAGCCGGACGCGGAGATCACGACCGAAGCGAACCCCAACTCCGCCACTACTGCATGGCTGGAGGGCATGCATGCACTCGGTGTCAACCGCGTCAGTTTCGGCGTCCAGAGTTTCGACACTGAAAAACTGGGACTTCTGGGACGCAACCACAGCGCCGCACAGGCGATCGAAGCGCCGCATCTGGCCGCAGATGCCGGATTTGAAAATATCTCGATCGATCTTATCTACGGTACAGGCGTCGACAACAAAGCACTGCTGCAAAGTGACCTGGAACAAGCCTTCTCCCTCCCCGTCAACCACCTCAGCGCCTACTCTCTGACGATCGAAGAGGGGACAAAGTTTTTCGAGACGCCGCAGGTGAGCGTCGATGACGAAGATATCGCCTACTGGTTCACGGAGCAGATCAAGAGGCACGGCTTCACACAGTATGAGATCTCCAACTTCGGCACCTATCGCTCCAGACACAATCTGGGCTACTGGCAATACAAGGACTATATGGGTATCGGCAGCGGTGCGGTGGGATTTCGGGAGAAGAGGCGTTTCTACCCTACTCCATCGATCGAAGGTTATATCGCCGATCCGCTCGATATCTCCGAAGAGCGGCTCGATGCCGATGCGGTCAAGAGTGAAAAAGTGCTGCTGGGACTGCGCAGCGTTGTCGGTGTTGAGAAAACGCTCCTCTCTCCCGCAGAGCTGGCACGGGCAGAGACGCTGACTGAAGCGGGTAAACTCCGCGATGAGGGAGAGAGACTCACCAATCCCAACTTCTTTCTCAGCGACGAAATCGCACTCTACATTCTCGGCTGATTTTATAACCAAAATGTCGTTATAATCTTGCCATATATCATGAAAACATAAGGATACACTTTGGACTATCTCGAGATCGAAGGCGGCAACAGACTCAGCGGAACCGTCACCATAGACGGCGCCAAAAACGCCGCACTTCCCCTCATCGCCGCGACCATACTCTCAGACAAACCCGTCACCATTGACAATCTCCCCCGTGTCAACGATATCTTCACCATGCTCAAACTCCTCGGAAATCTGGGCGCGACCTACACCTTTGAAGAGAACCGCGCGACCATCGACGCGACGACTATCGACAACACCACCGCCATCTACGACATCGTCCGAAAGATGCGCGCCTCCATCCTCACACTCGGCCCCCTGCTGGCACGTTTCGGAATCTGTAAAGTTTCCCTTCCGGGCGGCTGTGCGATCGGTCAGCGTCCCATCGACCTGCACCTCAAGGCGCTCGAGATGATGGGTGCCGAGATCGAGATCAAAGAGGGGTATGTCATCGCCACCGCTCCCGAAGGACTGAAAGGTGCGACGATCGTCTTCGACAAGATCACCGTCACCGGTACCGAAAACATCGTCATGGCGGCAGCTCTGGCAGAGGGTGAAACACGCATCATCAACGCAGCCAAAGAACCCGAAGTGGTACAGCTGTGTGAGATCCTCAGAGACGCAGGCATCGAGATAGAGGGGATCGGCAGTGACGAACTGGTCATCCACGGTACCGGCGGAGGATTGATCGACATCCGTCACATCACCGTCATCCCGGACCGTATCGAAGCGGGCACCTATCTGTGTGCGGGCGCCATCACCAACTCCACCATCACCCTCGAGCATGTCAACCACGCCCATCTGGTCTCCATCATCCTCAAACTGCAGGAGATGGGCTACGACTTCGAAATCGAAAAAGAGCGCATCACGATCAAACCCGCCTCACGCATCAAGTCGATCCGCATCTCTACGACAGAATATCCCGGATTTCCCACCGACATGCAAGCGCAATTCATGGCTCTGGCGCTCATCGCCGAGGGAACAAGCACCATCGAAGAGCGTCTCTTCGAAAACCGATTCATGCATGTGAGTGAACTCAACCGCATGGGCGCAGACATCACCCTCAACAACCACACAGCCACGGTAGAAGGGGAAGCGGATCTCAACGGTGCCGACGTCATGGCCACGGATCTGCGTGCCAGTTCCGCACTCGTATTAGCCGGACTCATCGCCAAAGGCACGACCACAGTCCACCGCATCTATCACCTCGATCGCGGATATGTCAAACTGGAAGAGAAACTGCAGAAACTGGGTGCGAAGATCAGGCGGTTGAAGGAGTGAGGGTTTCACCCTGATACCAGATATTTTTCATAATCTTTTACAAAATATCTGATCTTTTTTCTACCTTTTTGAACGATTTCAAA
>JANTHT010000073.1 GCA_024762235.1 Sulfurospirillum sp. | reverse complement strand
CTGATCAAACAGAGTGTCGTGCTCAGCCCGGATGAACAGACACTCTTTGTCAATATCGGCGATGGGGGTATTGATATCATCGATGTCTCCGATACCGCTTCTCCCAAAATCCTGAAAAATTACCCTGCTGACGATAGCTCTTACGGATTGTGGTTGTCCGGAAACAGACTTTTTGCAGCGAACGGCATGGAGGGAGTAGTGGTGCTAGACGTCGCCAATCCCCTGCTGCCCGCACTGCTTTCGGTTATCGATACTGACGATGAGAACGCCACCTCCGTCTCTGTCACTGCGGACGGTACCCGTGCGGCGGTAGGCACAGCGGAGGGGGTACGTCTGTACGATGTAACGACCCCCTCTCTGCCGCGTTATCTGGGCAGGTACGACACCAACGGCACCGTCTATGATCTGCGATTCAGCAGTGACAACAGCATGCTCTACGTCGCCAATTTCAGCTATGGCCTGGAGATACTCGATATAACGACGCCGTCAAATATGCGTGAACTCGGTGCGCTGGGGCTGGAAGGGAGCAGTTGCGATATCGAACCCGACGCTGCTACCGCGACACTCTATATGGCGTCGCTGACCAGCGCGCTCAAGCGTATCGATATCTCCGATACCGCCTCACCGGAGATGAAGAGCCGTTACGATGCGCATGACGGGAGTCGTTTGTGGGATATCGCGCCTTCAAGCGAATTTACAAGACTCTATCTCGCGAAAGCAGAACGGGGAGTGGAGATCGTGGACAACAGCGATCCGGCCAATCCACAGCGTATGGCGCTCTTCGATACCAACGGTACGGCAAGGGGCGTGGCGGTCAATCCGGGTGAAACGCGGGCTTTTGTCGCAGATGGTGAAGAGGGACTCAAGATCATCGATATCAGCGACAAAAGTGATCCCCGGCGAATCAGTGTGCTAAATTTTTAGTGAATGTGCCGATATAGGAGTAAGCCACTTCTATAAGGATATGCACACATGCGTAAGGGTATCGGTCTCATCGAACTTGTACTGGCGATTGTCGTCATCGCCATCTCTGTCATGTCGGTACCGATGATGCTGCAGCAGGGGAACAGAAACGATACCTACTCGATGATGCAGGAGGCGATCCTCGCCGCACGCACGAAGATGGGCAATATCCTCAGTTACCAGTGGGATGACAACGCGCGTGATGGGAACAATACCAATGGGCGGCTACGCGCCCTCGATGTGCTGGGCGGTGACAAAGCGCTCGACAGAAACGATACCTACTACCCGGAGCGGCGCATCGGGCATGTCTACGGTGACCTGCGCAGAAAGATGATGGCTGCGGTGACCTATCCGAAGAACAGTGTCGATGCCAATTTTACGGATATCAACGATTTTGATGCGCAGGAGAGCAATATCTCCTGGCAGGGAAGTGCAACTGCGTCGGACAGATTCGACTATCTCGATAAAGAGCTGAAACTGGAGACACATCTCTATTATGTACGAGACACGCTACCTGTCGGATATGATTACAACGATACGAAACTGCTTTTTGTACTGGATCCTTCGACAAAATTTCCCATCACCGACACCAACAGTACCAATATCAAAATGGTGGAACTCAACGTCACGAGCAAAGCCTATCCTGCATTTATATTTCGTAGTTTCTCCTGTAATCTGGGTGAAACGAATCTCTACGAGAGAGCATTGCCATGAATCACGATGAGAGAAGCAGCATGAAAAAGGGGTTTACACTTTTTGAAATCATCATGGTGATCGTGATACTGGGTATCGTCGCGATGATCGGGACCAATATCATCGCCCATATGTATGAAGGATATATGCGTTCGAAATATATCAATATTCTGGAACAGAAGACTGAACTGGCACTGGAGGGGATCGTTAACCGACTTAAATATCGTGTCAAATCGACTGCCATCGTACGACAGAAAGGTACGAACAATACCGAGTGGCTCAATTCGGAAGATTTGAATGCAAGTTACAATATGATCGAGTGGATCGGGTTTGACTACGAAGCACTACAGGGCGAGAGCAACGGCACAGTGTCGATACCCGGCTGGAGCGGACTGATCGATCTCAAAAATCCGGCAACAGATGCGACGCAGGTCGTCACACCCGGTTCAAGGCTCTCCCGGGCTTCGGAGACGATGCATGCCCTCTCCTACGGCAAAGTGGATCTCAATGCTTCATCGGGTGCAAGAGATCCTGCAATTATTTTCAAAAAGAACGATACACGTACTTTCGGTGGATTTGGCTGGGACTGGGACCATGCATCGGATCATAACGATACCCACAGAGTCTATAAAGATCCGGCCAGGGAAGATATTCTCATTTTCGATGAGAACCTGAGCCAGAAAGGGGTGACAAATCTGATAGAGCAGTACCGTCTTTGCCGGAGTGCCTATGCACTGGTCCCGGAGGGGGACAAAGAGAAAGATTTCAACCTGACGCTCTACTACAACTATCAACCCTGGTACGGTGACAAATACAGTGATGGAAACAGATCGGTCGTAGCCGAGCATGTCAGCAGTTTTAAATTTCTGCAGTCGGGAAATACGGTGCGTATCAAGCTCTGTATCCAGGAAGCAAATGCTACAGGTGTAGGGTTTGGATTTTGTAAAGAGAAGGCGGTGTTCTGATGCGTAAAGGGTTTAGTCTCATCACGGCGATCATCATCATGATGACAGTTTCACTCCTCATGACGATGATGGTCTCCCTCTCGAACGTAACGGTAAAGACGACGACGGATATCTACCTCAAAGAGCAGGCGGAACTGCTGGCACGAAGCGCGACCGAATATGCACTGCTGGCAGTCTCGGGGCATGACAACCATCAGAGCTGTATCGAAAAGATCGACATGCTCTATCCCAACGCCGCCACACCGACACACGAGATGAACGTGACACTCTGGTATATGGGAAGCGGTCTGGCAAACTGCGGGCATCTGCTCGACAACAACCTTTCTACGCCAGAATCGAACCTGACGGCGATCGTCGATGTTGTCGTGACGGTTGATCAGAACAACACAGGCATCACCGAACCGATCAGGCTGCACAGGCGTACGCTGCAAAAACTGTAGCGGACTACACAATCACTACACACAAAGCCGCTATCATACACCTGTAATTCGCCCCTGTCGGCCACTGACACTCCTTGTCGGCAGGGGTTCCACTCTGAAACTATTTCATTTCTCCGTTTTTTGTGCTATAATCCGCGAAAACAGTCAATCTCTCTATAGATATAGATCGAATCAACAAAGGCAAAATGTGTTCATAGACAATGTGGAACTGGAACTCAGTTCAGGAAAAGGCGGGGCGGGCGCTGTCTCGTTCCGGCAGGAAAAATTTGTACTCAAGGGCGGTCCAGACGGCGGTGACGGCGGGCGCGGCGGTGATGTCTGGTTTCAGGTGGATAAAAACAGCCATACGCTCTCCTCGTTTCGCGGAAAGAACCACCTCAAAGCCAAAAACGGCAAACCTGGCGAAGGGCGTAAAAAGTACGGCAAAAAGGGTGAATCCCTGACGGTGGTTGTTCCTCCTGGTACACAGGTGATCGATGCCGTGAGCGGTGAGCTGCTGCTCGATCTGACCGAAGACGGAGAGAAGGTGAAGTTTCTCGAAGGGGGCAAAGGCGGGCTTGGCAACTGGCACTTCAGAAGTTCCACCAATCAACGCCCCACCTATGCGCAGCCGGGCCTTCCAGGAGAGAACCGACGGGTGCGTCTGGAGCTCAAACTGATCGCCGATGTGGGGCTTGTGGGATTCCCCAATGTCGGCAAGTCGACACTCATCTCCACGATCTCCAATGCCAGGCCCGAAGTGGCGAATTACGAGTTTACGACACTGACGCCGAAGCTGGGTGTCGTGGCGATCGACAGCTTTCAGGCATTTGTGATGGCGGATATTCCCGGTATCATCGAGGGGGCGAGTGACGGACGCGGACTGGGGCTCGATTTTCTGCGCCATATCGAGCGTACGCAGTTTCTGCTCTTCATGATCGATCTGGCCAACTACCGTCCGCTCGAAGAGCAGTTCGAAGTGCTTCAAAAGGAGCTCGCGAACTTCTCCGGGGCGCTGAAAAGGAGAAACTATGCGATCGCCCTGACACGTGCCGATGCGCTTCCTGAGCAGGAAGTGCGTGAAAAGACGGAGCACTTTTTAAAAGATCTGGGACTTTCCGATGAAAAAGGGGAGAACCGATACCACTTCGATACCGCTCTGCCGGCATTTGTACAGGAGATCGGCTATGACGGTAAGATCGACGCAGCCAGACCCTTTTTTGTCGCACCGATCTCCTCTCTGAGCGGCACCAACATCGATGCACTGAAGTATGCCCTGCTCGATAACGTACAGAAGCGTAAAGAAGAGGCGGCGAAAGAGGTGGAGGTATGAAGCGTATCGTCGTCAAAGTGGGCTCGCATGTTTTGACAGAACAGAACCGTCTCGCCAGAGAGCGTATCGCCAATCTGGTCGATTTTCTCTCAGATCTGCATGCACGCTATGAAGTGATACTGGTCTCTTCCGGTGCGGTGGCCGCGGGTTACTCCAAACTCAAAATAGACAAATCGTTGCTTGCCAACCGGCAGGCGATCGCCGCTGTGGGGCAACCCTACCTGATGAGTGTCTATCAGAAGAAGTTCGACAAACA
Source organism: Sulfurospirillum sp. (assembly GCA_024762235.1). Lineage (GTDB taxonomy): Bacteria > Campylobacterota > Campylobacteria > Campylobacterales > QNZT01 > QNZT01. Next base: position 4,371 of record JANTHT010000073.1, on the reverse strand, counting down.
TGCGATTCTGACCGCACAGGTGCTGCTGACGGCGGACGATTTCGATTCACGCAGACGCACCCGTCATGCCAGAGAGGCTGTCAATAGATTGCTGGAGAGCAGGGTGATACCGGTCATCAATGAAAACGATGTCACCGCCACCGAAGAGCTGGTTTTCGGAGACAACGATCAGCTCTCTGCGCATGTCGCTTACTATTTCGACGCCGACATGCTGGTGATCCTCTCCGATATCGATGGTTACTACGATGCCGATCCGAGGCAGGATAGCGCTGCGAAAATCCGTCCGAAGGTTTCCGGGATTTCCGAAGAAGAGACCGAAATCCCCTGCAATCCGAACCATCAGTTCGCGACAGGCGGGATCGCGACGAAGCTCAAGGCCGCGAAATTCCTGCTCGAACATGACAGAGAGATGTATATGACCAGTGGTTTCGATCTAAGCGATGCACGTAACTTTCTGCTCGAGGGGCGACAGAGCGGCGGGACCCATTTTGTCAGAGAGGGGCGTTGAGATGAGAGTCGTTTTTATGGGGACGCCCTCCTATGCGACGACGATTCTCAAAGCGCTGATGGAGGCAGAGGATATCGATGTCGTTGGGCTGGTCACTCAGCCGGACAAGCCGGTCGGCAGGAAGCAGGTGCTGACCCCGCCCGATACGAAGCGTTATCTACTGGAAACGGAAGCCGAAATAGATATCTGTCAGCCCAAAACGCTGCGCAGCGAGGAGAGTCAGGCCTGGATCAGGGCAAAAAACCCCGATTTTATCGTCGTTGCCGCTTTCGGGCAGATACTTCCGAAAGAGGTTCTCGACATCGCGCCATGTATCAACCTGCATGCCTCTATATTGCCCAAATATCGCGGTGCGTCGCCGATTCAGTCGGCGATCCTTGCGGGAGAGAAGTATAGCGGCGTCACCTCGATGCTGATGGATGTGGGGCTCGATACGGGAGATATGCTCGGATTCAGTATCCTGGGGATCGGGGGGATGGATGCAGCGACACTCTTTGAGAAACTGTCCGTGATGGCAGCGGATCTGGCATGCAGAACCCTGCGCAATTTCTACCGTATCCAGCCGATACCGCAGTTGGACTGTGAGAGCAGTTACGCGAAGAAGATCACGAAGGAGGATGGTCTCGTGACATGTAAAGATGCCGCGACCGTTTGGGCGAAATATCTCGCCTTCATCTTCTGGCCCGGTATCTATCTGCAGAGTGGTCTGAAGTTGAAAAAGATAGCGCTGGTCGAACAGGAAGCGCGTCACAACGTCTGCGAAATCCTCGCTGTCGAAGAGGCGTGCATCGTCGTGGGCTGCGGAAAGGGAACTATCCGGGTATATACCGTGCAGTCCCCTTCCAAAAAAGCGATGGGCGCGGTCGACTATATTCGCGGAAAAAGGATCGGTGTTGGAGATATCCTGGCTTGAGTCGGCAGAGTCGACACATCTGCTGTTGGTAAATGCGATCAGGTCGCAGCGCGTTTCACCTCCGATGGCGATCTGTGCCCGGAGGCAGGATAGCGGTGTCGGAAGCAGGGGAAACAGATGGGAAGGGGGTGAAGGCAACCTCTTTCTCTCTTTCTGTCTCTCAGGATCCGCACTGCCGAAAGATCTCCCCCGGCAATCGATGTCGATCTACTTTTCATGGTTGTTGAAAGAGACACTGGCAGATTTCGGCTCGAAGGTGTGGCTGAAGTGGCCCAACGACTTCTATGTAGGGAGGAAAAAAGCGGGAGGTACGATCACCGCTGTTTTGCGGGAAGATATCGTGGTCTGTTCGATCGGTCTGAATCTCAGAAGTGCACCCGAAAAATTTGCGACTATTGACGTGGAGGTTGATAAAAATGAACTGCTTGAAGCCTATTTTTTAAAATTAAAAGAAGAAAATTTTTGGAAGGATATATTTATTAAATATAAGGTAGAATTTTTGCTATCTACAGGGTATGAATATTTCGATCAGGCTACGCAAAAAAAGCGCTCTCTGAAAGAGGCGGTATTGCAAAATGACGGTTCGATTCTGATCGACAACAGAAGGGTGTACAGTTTAAGATGAGTGAGATAATCGCAATTGCAAATCAAAAGGGCGGTGTAGGCAAAACGACAACCGCTGTCAATCTGGCAGCTTCGCTTGCTGTAGCCGAAAAGCGAGTGCTTTTGATCGATATCGATCCGCAGGCCAATGCCACTACGGGACTCGGATTTGCGAGAAGCGATTATGAATATAACATCTACCATGTCCTGATAGGACGCAAGAAGATGTCGCAGGTGATTCTTCAGACCTCCATCGATACACTCGATCTTGCCCCTGCCAACATCGGTCTGGTCGGGCTAGAAAAAGATTTCTACGACAGCGGTATCAAACATAAAGAGATGGTGCTGAAAGAGAAGATTGGGGAAGTGAAGCATAAATATGACTATATCATCATCGATTCGCCTCCCGCACTCGGGCCCATCACGATCAATGCATTGAGTGCCGCAAACTCTGTCATCATACCGATACAGTGCGAATTTTATGCACTGGAAGGTGTCGCACAGCTTCTCAATACGATCAAGCTGATCAAAAAGACGATCAATCCGCGACTGAAGATCAAAGGCTTTTTGCCGACGATGTACAGTTCGCAGAACAACCTCTCCAAAAATGTCCTCTACGACCTGGAGCAGCACTTCAGCAGCAAGCTTTTCAGTACAGACAACAGTGAAGAGAAATATATCGTCATTCCGCGCAATGTCAAACTGGCAGAATCACCGAGTTTCGGAAAACCGATACTGCTTTACGATATCAAATCGACAGGTTCGATCGCCTATCAGAATCTTGCACAATCGATACTTGCCGCAAGTTAAGGAGTCTCTTTTATGGCAAAAAACAGACTTGGCAGAGGTTTGAGCGCCATTCTCGACGACGTTGAGGATGCCTATAGACAGGATATCGAAAGCGATGTCAGTGTCGTGCGTGAGATACCCCTGGATGAGATCGTACCCAACCAGTTTCAGCCGCGCAAACGCTTCGATGAAGAGGCACTTCACGAACTTTCCGGTTCGATGCGTCAGCATGGGCAGTTGCAGCCTATCGTCGTGATTCAGAAAGATGACGGATATATGATTATCGCGGGAGAGCGTCGATACCGCGCTGCAAAGATGGCGGGTTTCGATACGATCAAAGCGGTGGTGGCGGATTACGCGCATGAAAAGCTGAGAGAACTGGCTCTGATTGAAAACATTCAGAGGGAGAACCTTTCGGCTCTTGAACTGGCTCACTCCTACCGTGAGTTGCTCGATGAGTATCAAATCACCCAGGAAGAGTTGAGCAATATCATTCATAAAAGTCGCTCTCAGATCACAAATACGCTCAGACTTCTTCAGTTGACACCCCATACACAAAAACTTCTGGAAGAGCAGAAATTGACCGCGGGCCATGCAAAGATTCTGGTCGGCCTTGATCCCGACAGCGAAAAGTTGCTGGCCGATACGATCGCCGGGCAGAAACTCAGCGTACGTGACAGTGAAGCGCTCGTCAAAAGCCTGAAAAAGCAGGAGACGCCTGTTTCTGCTGAGAGAAGCCCTCTTTCTGCTACAGAAAAGAGTCCGGAAGGGTTGCATGAGATCAGTGAGAAACTTGCCTCTTTCGGCTTTCATGTGAAACAGAACAGGAACAAGATTACATTGACTTTTACAGAGGATGGACAAATTAAGGCATTCTTATCGCTTTTATCATCAGATTAAATTTCTATTTATGAAGTTTATGCTAGAATCTTGCGAATTTCAATAAGCGTGATTTAAAAACTTAAAAAAGGCTACACATGTTGGATATCAACTTCGGACTCCTCCTTTTCGTTGCCGTGCTTTTCCTGGCACTGGTCTATCTGCTCGACAAACTTCTCTACAAACCCCTTCTTTCATTTATGGACAAACGTGACGAGATGATCCGCAAAGATCTCGAAGCATCCAAAGAGATGGGGAGCGAGACGGATGAAGCGCTCAGAGAAGCACATGACACTATCGCGGCCGCGAAAGCGGAAGCGATGAAGATACGGGAAGCGGAAGTCGCCAAAGCGAAAGAGAAAGCGGCTGCCATGGTCGCAAATGTACAGGAAGAGATTGAGAAGCAGTATAGCGCTTTTTCAGAAAAACTGCATGAAGAGAGAAACAGGCTCAAAGAGAGCATTGAAGCGAATATTCCCCATTATCAGGAAAAGATTCAGGCAAAACTGAAACAAATTTCATAAAAGGAGTGCAATTGAATTACCTATATCTATTGGTTGCAGCGTTATTGTTACCCGTGCTGGCTATAGCATCGGAGGGTGCCGGTGCTGAAGGGGGAACAGATATCGTTGCGCGTACGATCAACTTTCTGATCTTTGCTGCGATTCTCTGGTATCTG
>JANTHT010000072.1 GCA_024762235.1 Sulfurospirillum sp. | reverse complement strand
TCTCCTTTTTGGCAGGCATCTCTTTGACGCAGCGTACGGCATGGTTGGTGGTTTTGTAACTGTAGTAAGTTTCACCGGTCTGGGAGTTGATCGTCCAGGCGCGGGATCTGTTTGCCGCAAAGGGTGTCGATGTCCAGTAGGTGCCGTCACTGAGAAAGGTGAAGTGCTCATCTATGGCAGGCACGCGGGCATAGTCGGTGATGCTAAAAAGCTCTTCAAATGTCGGAAGCCGCCAGCCCGCCAAGCCCTCCAGCCTGAGGTTTTTGCAGAATTCGATCGCATCGTCGAAATCTTCCGAACTTTTCTGCGATGCGAAGTCATCCTGCCAGTAGAGGTGATGCCGGTGGTCCGATACCACCGCATCACCCCTTTTCTCATAATCGCGGTTGGCTGCAGAGAGAAGCGAAGCCGTTGCAAGGAGAAAGAGAAACAGATTTTTTTTCATGGGAACCTCTTCATTTTTATAATTTCTTATTATAACAGAAAAGAGGTTCGATATACAGGGCGAAGAGACCCTGTGTTTACATTTTGTATTTGGCTTCGATACCCATGAGTCTGAGACCCGTGCGTATTGTCACGGCCACCATCGCGGAGAGTTTGAGGTATTTCTCTTCGTTGGCCGTTCCGACGATCTTGTGTTTGTTGTAGAACTGATGATAGCGTGCCGCGAGCGCCTTGAGGTAGTCTGTCAGTTTCTGAAGTTGTCTCGACGCAAATGCATCTTCGAGCACTTCGGGAAGAAGGAGGGCGCTGAAGAGGAGGTTCTGTGCATCTTCTCCGAGATCCTCCAGTTTCGTCTGTACGACCTGATGCGGGTCTTTGCCCGCTTTTTCAAATACCTGATTGATGCGTGCGTGTGCATACTGGATATAGTAGATCGGGTTGGAGCTGTCCTCGGTTTTGAGTTGATCGACATCGAACTCCAGATGGGTGTCACTCTTTTTGGTCAGGAAGATGAAGCGCAGTGCTTCGGCACCCACCTCTTCGATAACATCACTCATGAGGATGAAGTTACCGGCGCGTTTGCTCATTTTATAAGGTTCGCCGCCTTTGAGCAGGGCGACCATCTGCGAGAGGATTACCTCCAGCTTGTCGGGATCGTACCCCAGAAATTCGATCGCCGCTTTGACACGGGCGATATAGCCGTGGTGGTCGGCTCCCCAGATATTGATATAGTGGTCGTACCCGCGTTCAAACTTCTCGTTGTGGTAGATGATGTCGCCGGCGAGATAGGTAGGCCGCCCGTCTTCCCGTACGATGACGCGATCCTTTTCATCACCCTTCAGAGAGGAGCGCAGCCACACTTTTCCCTCTTTTTCATAGACTGCATCGGGATTTTTTTTGAGCTTTGCAAAGGTTTCGTCCCACTTTTTGAAGAGCTCCTTTTCACTGACGAAGTTGTCGAAAGTGATGTTCGCCGCCGCGAGATTTTGACGGATCAGGTCGAGCATCTTCTCCTTGCCCCAGTCACTGAGCATGTCGATGTTCTTCTCATCTTCGAAGATCTGCTCTCCAAAGGCTTCTTTTGCCTCCTGTGCCAGATCGTAGATATAGTCACCGCGGTAGTACTCTTCGGGCCAGATGACTTCCAGACCGGTAAATCTGTCCCGTCCCGCGAGGTAGATCGAGAGGCCGAGCAGGCGGATCTGGTTGCCGGCGTCGTTGACATAGTACTCTGCGGTGATCTCATAACCGAGATGTCTGCCGATTTTGCAGAGCGTGTCTCCGAAAACCGCACCCCTCGCATGTCCGATGTGGAGCGGTCCGGTAGGATTGGCGCTGACATATTCGAGGAGAATAGTACCGCTCTTCTCCCCTTTGCCGAAATCGGCTTCGTTCAGAATCGCCTCCGTCGCTTTGGTGTCGAGAAAAGTATCGCTGAGTTTGAAGTTCAGATACCCCTTGAGGGCATCGACTTTGGTGAAGATATCTTCATCCGCAAACTTCTCTGCAAGCTCCTGTGCGATGATGAGGGGGGATTTTCGGTGCAGTTTTGCCAGGCCGAATGCGGCAGGTGTGGCATAGTGTCCAAGTGAGGCATCTTTGGGTTTTTCGAGGGTAAAATCACCCTCGATATGTTTTTGTAAGGTATTTAAAACACTTTTTTTCAAGCGGGAGAGTCCTTACGCTTTGGTAGAAGTTTCTGTTTTGGATTCGCTTGAGGCGACCTCTTTCTCTTCGATTTTGTCTGTTTTGGATTGTGCAATCTCTTCTTCATCCTCTTTGACAGCTTTTTTGAAGTTTTTGATACCGTTTCCGAGGCCTTTTGCCAGCTCCGGTATTTTCTTACCTCCAAAAAGCAGGAGTACGATTCCGGCGATTACCAGAAGTTCCATTCCACTAGGCATTCCCATAATTTGTTCCTTGTTTAAAGATGTAGCACAGAGATGTAGGTGCCTGTGCTCATACAACGGACATTATAACACATCTTGTTAAAGGGAAGCTCCAAAGGGCTTTTACCACTCACGTATGAAAGTGTTGATTTCCGATTGTGACTGTTTGAGCCGTGCGACATGGATGAGGCAGCGGAAATCTGAGAGTGTGGTGTCGAAGTCGTCGTTGATGAGCAGATACTCATACTCGTCCATCCGTGCCATCTCGATTCTGGCATTGTGCAGTCTCGTTTCGATCACATCGGCGCTGTCGGTACCCCGGTGTTCGAGTCTGCGCCTGAGCTCCGCCTGCGAAGGGGTGGTCAGAAAGATGGAGGTGAGGATACGCGGAAACTTCTCCCTGACGATCGCATGCCCCTGTACGTCGATATCCAGCAAGACGAGTTTGCCCTCTTCGATCGCTTTGTAGATGGGTTTGAGAGAGGTGCCGTAGTAGTTGCCGTGTACTTCCGCCCACTCCAGAAAGGCACCCTCTTCGATCTCTTTTTCAAACTGCGCTTTGGAGATATAGTGGTAGTTGACACCCTCTTTTTCGCCGGGGCGTATCTCTCTGGTGGTGGTGGAGATAGAGAAGTAGATATCGGGTTCGCTTTTGAGAATCTCGTTTGTCAGTGAGCTTTTCCCGCATCCGCTGGGGCCGGAGACGACGACGATCTTGCCTCCCATCGGTTACGCATCTCTCTTTTTGAAGTCAAGTTTGATCGTCACTTCCATATCCTGCAGCGCTTCCTGGAGCATCTCCGGGGTAATCGCTTTTGAGACGGCATCTCTGATCCACTGTTCGACATCGTTGGATTCGACCATGGTTTCAGTGCCTTCGGAGACGATCTCTTCATGCAGGATCTCCTCTTCCGCTTCCTGCTCAGCATGCGGCGCGGTTTCGGATACGAGTGCCGCACCTGCTGCGGCCGTTGCTGCAGCGCCGGCGACTGCAAGCGCATCATGCTCCGTTTCAGGGTTCTCCGCTTCAGGATTGAGCGCTTTGAGTACTTCGGTTTCGTTGAGTGTGTCGAACTCCTGCGAGAGGGTATCGACCGAGAGTTCATTCTCTATGTAGTCCTGCTCCTGCTCGATATCTTCAAATCCTTCGAGGTGGTCGAGAGGTGAGTGCTGTGTTGCCTCCTCTTCCGCCTCTGTGGCAGAGGCAGCGGTTTGTGAGGCTTCGGTCGCTGTTGCCTCCTCTTCCGCGGGAGCAGCGCTCTCCTGTGCCGCCAGCAACTCTTTTTCGTAGAGGGAAGTCTCTTCCTCCGGTGCCTCCTCCGCGGGTTGCGGCTCTTCTATAAACTGTTCTGCCACTCCTGTGGACATAACGGCACTCGAATCGAGTGAGAGGTCGATATCTTCAAGCTCTTCATCGAGAGCGTCGAGCTCCTTCAGCGCATCTTCGGTCTTGTCGAGATCTTTGAGTCCGCTCTCTTCGGTCTCGGAGGCTTGCGGGGCAGGTGCCGTTTCCTCCGGAGCAGCTTCTGTGACCTCTTCGAGATCCAGCTCTTCGAGATCCTCCAGATCTTCCAGTGCGTCGAGATCTCCGAGTTCACCGAGATCTTCACTCCCTTCTGCCAGCAGTGCGTCGATGTCAATATCTTCTGTCGCGGCAGAGGTCGCTTCGGGAGTCTCGTTCAACTCCATCGAAATGGTACCTTCGTCGAGGTTGACCTCCTCTGAGAGCACCTTCTGCTCCTCCGGCGTTTCAGAAGAGGCGATCGCCTCTTCCCCGGTATTCTCCTCTATCAGCGTGACAAAGTCGGATGGCAGAAAAGGTTTGTCCAGATGGAGCGCAAACTCCGGCGGTACCTCTTCATGTTTGACACCGATATACCCCAGCTTGTTGAAAGTGATCTGACTTTTGAGCGATTCGATGAGTTCAGGGGTGTATTTGTCGCTGTCGACAAGTACGATGTCATAGTGGTTCCGGGATGGCTCGGGGGCAGCTTTCTCCTCGAGCAGATAGCCATGCTTCTGTGCGCTTAATTGTAACAGTCGGGAGACAATTTTATTGTCATTTACGAGAAAAATTGATGCCATGCGTCGCTCCGATCTTTTCTTATGTTATGATGTGTGGATGGTAATGTCCGGTCGTACAATACAAATCTTTTTTTTAGTGCTGGTGGCACTGTCACTGACGAGAGTTCCTGCAAGCGCGGGTGAACTCTATCTGTTGCCCGGGCAAAGTGATGAAGCTCTCTCTGCTCTACTCAAAAGCATAGATCATTCCAAAAACTCTGTCAAAATTACTATTTATAATTTTACCCATAAAAAGATAGCAAAGAGATTAAAAGCGGCGGCGAAGCGGGGCGTGAAGGTGGAAATCATATTTGACGCCGCAAGCGCAAGCAGCGACAAGCGGCGCAGCATGTTCTACTATCTGGCGAAATATAATAACATCCGTGTCTATAAACTTAAAGGACGATATATCAAGCGGCAGCATCGCTACGGCATCATGCATATGAAGGGTGCCGTTTTCGACCATCGGCGCATCGTTTTCGGATCGGCAAACTGGACCTACTCGGCATTTGGCAAAAACTACGAAATGCTCTATGTGGAAGATGACTACAGGATGGCCAAAGCGTTCGAAAAGGCGTTTGAAAAGTACAAAAAAGAGAGTGTACCGTTTCGATAGTGCCGCAGGAGACTGTCAGACTCCTAGTAGAGCAGATGTTTGAGATACTCGAAAGCTTTGAGGAAATCCTGCTTGAAGATGCCCATCATTGCCCCTAGTACGGCGATCATCACCAGGATGGAGAGAAAGATTTTGATCGGGAAACCGACTACCAGCAGGTTGAACTGCGGCATCGTCTTCATCAGCATGCCGAAGATCACGTCGGAGAGGATCGAAAGGGCGATGAAAGGGAAGGCGATGATCAGTCCCATCATGAACATATGTGTCACCGCATGGTTGAGGTAGTCCCAGACCTTCGGATCGGGATAAAAGGCCCCCAGTTCGATGTGGGTGATACTCTGACTCAGGAAGAGGAGCATGAGATGGTGCCCGTTGAAGGCGAGCAGTACCAGTACCGCGATGAGTGTGAGTATCTGGCCTATGATAGGTGTGCTGGTGCCTGTGACGGGGTCCATGACCGATGCCATGGAAAAGCCCATGATCATAGAGATCTGGCTGCCTGCCAGCCCCAGCGCCGCGAAGACGAAGTTGAGGATCATCGCCGCGATGAAGCCGAGCATGAACTCCGAGACTACCAGCAGTGCCAGATGTGCGGGCGCCTGGGGAATATGGGCGATATGTGCCACAGGGAAAAAGAGGATCGTCAGATAGAAGGCGAGTGCGGTTTTGACGGAGACAGGAATCGACATATGTGAAAAAAAAGGGAAAAAGGCGATCACCCCGCTGATGCGTGAAAAGAGCAGAAAGAAAACGATCGCATTGGTTTCGGTCAACAGATCTGCTAACTGCACACTGCTCCTTTTCCTTTGGTTTCAGAGGATGACCGGTATGAGCCTCTTCTCTTTGAGTCGGTAGACCGTGGTGCATCTGGCTGCGATCTTCTCATCGTGCGTGACGATGAAGAGTCCGCCTTTTGTCTCTGTGATATAGTCTAGCATAACATCGATTACTTCATAGGCGGTTTCGCGATCGAGATTGCCGGTCGGCTCATCGGCGAAGATGAGTTTCGGTTTTTTGACAAGCACTCTGGCGATCGAGACACGCTGCTGCTGGCCGCCGGAGAGGAGGGAAACATTTTTGTGCATCGTATCTTCGATTTTGAGTTTTTTGATCAGTTCCGAGTCGATCTTTTTGTCGGAGATGCGTGAAGAGATCTCCAGATTCTCCTGTGCGCTGAACCCTTTGAAGAGATAGTGTGACTGAAAGATGATGCCAATATCCCTGCGTCGGATCTCCAGCAGTTTTTTGTCGGGCAGTGTATACATGTCGGCACCGTTGTAGAGGACATGGCCGCTGTCGGGTTTTAGCAGGGTCGAAAGTATGTGCAGCAGGGTCGATTTGCCGCTTCCGCTGATACCCAGTATGGCGATAGACTCTCCGGGACGGATGGCGATATCGATATTTTCAAAAAGGGTATAGTCGAAAGCATGCGAGAGTGCTTTCGCTTCGATGAGCAGCTCTTTTGCGGAGGAGGGTGCAGAGGAAGTTCCCGAGTGCGTTTTCTGCATGCCTGAGATACCTCCTCTGTCGTATAGGGTTGGGCTTAGCCCAGTTGTGCAGCCACTTCGGATGCGAAGTCGTCGTCTTTTTTCTCGATACCTTCACCCAGTTCGTAACGTACAAATTTCGTGATCTCGATCTTGCCGCCGAGCTCTTTGGACTTCTCTTCTATCACCTGAGCGACGCTCTTTTTGTCATCGAGTGCATAGAACTGGTCGAGCAGACACATCTGCTGATCGAGCAGGGTGTTGTCGGAGATGAATCGCTCCATCTTTCCCGGAAGGATTCTGTCCCAGATCTTCTCCGGTTTTCCTTCAGCCTTGAGCTCCTCTTTGAGTTTCTCTTCTACCTCTTTGAGTACTTCGTCGGTCAGTTGCAGTTTGGAGATGAACTGCGGTACATTTTTGAGAGGTTTGCCCAGACGCTTGAGCTCTTCGTTCTCTTTTTCGATAGATTTGGCGATCCCTTCGGTCTCTTTTTCGACAAACGCTTTGTCGAACTCTTTGTAGCTGAGGATCTGCGGTTTGAGCGCCGCGATGTGCATAGCGAGTTGCTTCAGAAACTCGGCCACTTTCTCTTTCTGCTCCGGATTTTCATATTTCGCCTCGACGATAACGCCGATCTTTCCACCCATGTGGATGTAGCCGTTGACCACTTCGTTTTCACCCGCCTCGAGTGTTTCGAAACGTCTGACGACGAGGTTTTCACCGATCTTCGCGATGTTGGATTTGACATACTCTTCAAAAGTTTCGTCACCGATCTTACCGGCGTTGAGCGCTTCGATGTCTGCGGGCTGTGTCTCGTGGATATGCGCTACGACATTTTTCGCGAACTCCTGGAAGAGATCGTTTTTGGCGACGAAGTCGGTCTCCGCGTTGATCTCCGCGATAGTCGCTTTTGTGAGGTCGTCGTCGAGTTTGATCGCGACTGTACCTTCCGCCGCGACACGGTCACTCTTTTTACCCGCGCTCGCCAATCCTTTTTTCTTGAGCCAGTCGATGGCCCCTTCCATGTCACCATTGGCTTCGACGAGTGCCTTTTTACAGTCCATCATACCTGCACCGGTTTTCTCTCTCAGCTCTTTTACCATTGCCGCAGTAACTGCCATTTCGGTTCTCCTGTAATTTTTGTGATATTTTGATCATCGGGAAAGGGAAGAGATCCCTTTCGCCCATAGTAGTGTGTAGTTGTTGTGCTGTTATTCAGCTTTTTCGCTGCTTGCTTCTTTCGCTTCTTCGGCAGCGGCTTCCGCTTTTGCCTCTTCGATCAGCTCCTCTTTTTCAGTGTCGCTGATATCACCTGTTGCAGCTTCGCCTGCAGCTGCCTCTTCCTCTGCATCCTGCTCCCTGAGCGCTTTGCCTTCGTTGATCGCTTCGGCCATCTCGCGGCAGAAGAGTTGTACGGAACGGATCGCATCGTCGTTACCCGGGATAGGAAAGTTTACCAGGTCCGGATCGCAGTTGGTATCGATCGGTGCGATGACAGGGATATGCAGGTGGTTCGCCTCTTTGACGGCGATCTTCTCTTTAACGATGTCGACGATGAAGATCATGTCGGGCGACTGTTTCAAGTCTCTGATACCGCCGAGATAGTTGAGCAGTTTCTCTTTCTTTCTCTGCAGCATGAGCGCCTCTTTTTTGGTGAGGAGGTCCATCTGACCCTCTTCTTCCATCTTTTCGATGATTTCGAGTTTTTTGATCGATTTTTTGATCGTCTGGAAGTTGGTCAGCATACCGCCGAGCCATCTGTGGTTCACATAAGGCATGCCGCATTTGGTCGCGAACTCCTGAATAGAGTTGGCAGCCTGTTTTTTGGTGCCGACGAAAAGGATCGTCTTACCCTCAGCTGCAGCATCTCTGACGACATTGTATGTATATCTGAAGTAACGCAGTGTTTTCTGCAGATCGATAATGTGGATATTTTTTCTCTCTCCAAAGATATAAGGTTTCATCTTTGGATTCCATCTTCTTGTCTGGTGTCCGAAGTGTACACCGCACTCTAGTAAATCTTTCATAGTGACCATGACTATGCTCCTTGTGTTATGATATGATTCAGGTTTTGCCTCCACACCCCTCAACAACCGTAGTTGCAACCGTTCAAGGATTGATGTGTGTGTAATAAAAGCGACGGATCATACAGAAAAGTTGTTTAAAGTGTGATTAAACGCAGGTGTTTTATATGTCATGTACATTGGAGGGGCCGGAAGGAACATGTTCCTAACCTTTGAAATCCACTTTGGCATGAGAATAGTCACAGTAGGGTTTGTTGCCGGACGCGCCGCAGCGGCAGAGGGTATATTTGCTTTTGGAGCCGTTGGTAGCGGGAGGGGTCTCTTCGAGTGCAAACGCTTCGACGGCATAGGGGCCGTTTTTGAAGAGAGTGATCTTTGGATCTTTCCGCTCGTCTATAAAGCGCTTGCCCTCCATTTCATAGCTGAGCGCTCCCGAAGGACATGTTTTGATCGTCTCGATGATTTTTTCGGCTTCAGCCCCGTCCGGATCGATCCAGTTTTCGCCGCTGCCGCTGTGAAAAACTTCCGGCAGTCCCTGAACACAACGGGCGGCACC
>JANTHT010000071.1 GCA_024762235.1 Sulfurospirillum sp. | reverse complement strand
AGCGGTTTCGCATGTCCGATCACATAGGCGAGTTCGACCAGCGCTTTTTTTGCCACTCCCGCCGCGACGAGATGTCTGGCGATCCAGCGTGCGGCATAGAGGCCTGAACGGTCCACTTTGGTGTAGTCTTTGGAGCTTTGTGATCCCCCGCCGATGGGCGCATAACCGCCATATGTGTCGCAGACGACTTTCCTGCCTGTCAATCCCGAATCGGCAAGGGGGCTGTGGTTGACATAGCGTCCGGTACCGTCGATGAAAAACTCCGTTTTATCCGCATCGAACGGTATCTTTTTCTCCTGCATCGTCTCTCTCAGTACTTTTTCGATCTCTTCACGCACCTTTTCGATCGACTCGCTTTGGGCATGCGGTATGGCAGCCACCACTTTGGCGACATGCGACACCTTTCCGGCATCGAAATTATCACGACTGCCGTAATCGACACTCACCTGTGTCTTGATGTCGACACCGAAGCGTGCGGGGTGTGCTCCGGCATAGGCATAGAGTGCATCACGCAGGACTCTGGCATAGGTGATGGCGGCAGGCATCAGTTCGGGGGTTTCATCACATGCGTAGCCGAACATCATCCCCTGATCTCCCGCACCCAGCTCACCGCTCTTCTGATCCACACCGATGCTGATGTCAGGTGACTGACGTGAGACCAGCACCTCTATGTCCGCCGTTTCGGGATAGAGCGTTTGCTCTTCCGTAAAGCCCTCTTCGGGGTATCCTATACTGCTCAGTGCATCGAGAGCGCAGAGACGATAGAACGCTTCTGAAAGCGGCAGGTCCGTCTTCACCTCTCCTCCGATGACGATATGTTTACCCGAGATAAAGACCTCCGTCGCCACCCTTGCGTTCGAGTCGAGTTCCAGCAGGCGATCGACGATTGTGTCGGCGATCGTATCGGCGCATTTGTCGGGATGACCGGCACTGACAGATTCGGATGTGAAAAGGTACATGGAGACCTCCTGTTTTTTTGAACAAATTATAACATATTTGATTCACGCATGCGCTGTTCCCATATTTTGGTAAAGCGTTGATTTTATAAGTTTACTTTATACTATATATGCTACAATTCAAACCGAGAGGTTATCATGAAAACTTATAAGATAAAAAATATCGCCGGCTATCTCTGTAAAGTTTTTCTCAAAAACCCGCTGACCAGTATCATGGCCATATCAATCCTTGCACTCGGGTATCTTTCGCTGCAGATCATGCCGCGTGAAGAGGATCCACAGATCGAAGTGAGCGGTGGTTCGGTGATTATCGCACTCCCTGGTGCCTCCCCCAAAGAGATCACCAACGTCATCATCAAGCCGCTCGAACGCAAAATCAGTGAAATCAAGGGTGTGGAAAATATCTACGGTACCGCGATGAACAATGTCGGTATGGTCAATGTGCAGTACTACATCGGGGAAGATCGTGAATCTTCCAACCTCAAACTCTACGACAAAGTGATGCAGAATATGGACCATCTCCCCAAAGGGACGATGCCTCCGCTCATCAAGCCGTTCGATATTGACATCGATATCCCGATCCTCTCTGTCGCTTTCTATAAACTTGAAGGGGGCAAAAAGATCGACAATATCGAGCTTTTTAAAACGATTCGTGAACTGCAGCAGGATATCAACGCCATCCCCAACGTCTCCAAGACGATCCTCAAAGGCGCCAAACGCCCGCAGTTCAATGTCATGGTCGACCTCGACAAGCTGGCGGCTTACCACCTCTCACTCGGACAGATCGCACAGTCGATCAGGATGATTTCCAAAAACGCTCCCGAGATCGACGCGCCGACCGACGACAACCATCTGATCGTATTCGGCATGAAAAACGCGATTGACGATATTGACGATCTCAAGAGTCTCATCGTCGCCCAGTATCGGGGGTCTCCCATCTATCTCAAAGATATCGCCGACATCAACTACAGCTACGACATACAGAATTTTCAGAAAGTGCTGATCTCCTACCGCGAAGCGAACGAGACAGCGGCACAGGAGGAGCATGCCGAAGAGAAAAAGAGTGCGAAGATGTTCGGCCCTTTTCGCGATGCGGGCGATCAGATCACGCTCACCGTCGCAAAACTCAAGGGTACCAACGCGGTGACGATCGCCGAAAAGGTGATCGAAAAGATCGAAGAGGCGAAAGAGGAGCTGAAAGCACACGGTGTCGGGTATATCGTCACCCGAAACTACGGTATCAGAGCCGATGAAGCGGTCAACGAACTGGTGCACCATCTGGTGATCACGATCCTGATCATCGCGTTTATCCTCATCCCGTTTCTCGGCTGGCGTGAATCGCTGGTCGTGACGATCGCAGTACCGATGATTCTGGCATTGACACTCTTTATCGCCTACATGACAGATCAGACTATCAACCGTATCACGCTCTTCGCTTTTCTGCTCTCACTGGGACTGATCGTGGACGATGCGATCATCGTCATCGAAAATATCCACCGCCACATGCATCTGGAAAAGGCGAAAGAGCAGGATTATGACGAGTTGATCATCGAAGCGACGGACGAGATCGGCCCTTCGACAAACATCGCAACAATCGCGATCATGCTGACGATGATCCCGATGGCGTTTGTGGGCGGCATGATGGGGCAGTTCATGAAGCCGATCCCGCTCAACGTCCCGGTTGGGCTGGCAGTTTCACTATTTGTCGCCTATGTCTTCGCACCGTTTCTGGCAAGGAAACTGATCAAAAATATCCATGCCGATCCCGGCGATGCCTGCAGTGTGGAGATGGTACCCCGCATCAGTCTGCTGCGCAGGATCATGCGACCCCTGGTGCGATTGACAGAACGTATCGCAGAGGGCGTACATAAAATCAAAAAGAGCAGTGCATCATGGAAAAGATAATCGCGTGGATTCTCCAGACAAAGTGGCGTAAGCGTGGTGTGATCGCCATTGTGCTGATGGCACTGGGCGCTTCGGTCATGATGTTGCCGACGAAACTGGTACTCGCCAAGATGCTGCCGGGCAAGAGTGCCAACACATTCACGATCTATATCGATCTGCCGACCAACAGCTCCATCCGCCAGACTGCGATGGTCGCCGAGTGTGTCGGGGAGCATCTCAAAAAAGAGCGCGAAGTGACGGACATAGAGACCTATCTGGGGCAGGGCGCGCCGCTCGATTACGCAGGACTGGTCAAGGGCAGCGACTTCAAGCGCATGAAGTATCAGGCGGAAGTGGTGGTCAACCTGACCGACAAGCATACCCGTGAAGAGCCCTCATTCATGATGGTGCACCGCCTGAGGCCGGTGATCCAGCATGATTGCGAATCGATGGTGGAGGGGACGACAATCAAGTTTATCGAGATGCCCTCCGGCCCTCCGACACTCGCGACGATCGTCATCGAACTCTACGGCAAAAACGATGCGTTGCTGCGCACGACGAGTGAGAGGATTGCAGATATCCTCCGAAGTACCGATGGCCTCGTCGATGTCGATGTCATGCATGATACGATCTTTACCAAATATGAACTGGTCCCCGACAAAGAGAAGATTCTCAGAAGCGGACTCAGTGTCGATCAGGTCAACAAGATCCTCTATCTGGCGTTCAAGGGGATGCCGATCGCCGTAAAAAATACGCGCAACCAGCAGGATCAGATCCCGATCTTCGTGCGTTTGAGTGAAAAATCGCACCGTTTCAGACACAACTCCAAAGAGGCGCTCGAGACGAAGCTTTCCTCACTCAAACTTATGAATCGTATGGGGATGATGATCCCGCTCAAAGAGGTGGTCGATGTCGCAGCGGTGCCCTCCAGCCCGACGATTTTCAGAAAGAACCTGCGCAACATGACGACCATCACCGCAGAGTGCGACATGATCAGTCAGGTCTATCCACTGCTCGACGCGAGGGAGAAGATGTTGCATGAACTCTCCGATGAGTTCAATGTCACCAAAGATCCCGGTATCTCGACCTATATGTTCGATCTGCACCTCAAACGCTACGGTACGGGAGAGAAGATGTTGCTGCGGTGGGATGGTGAGATGAAAGTGACACTCGACACCTTCCGGGATCTGGGCGGGGCGTTCATCGCCGCGCTGGTGCTGATGTTTCTGCTGATGGTGGTCTACTACAAATCTTACGCGCTCAGCGGGATCGTTCTGGCGGGCAGTTTTCTCTCTATCATCGGTGTCATCGCCGGCCACTGGGTGACGGACAAGATACAGCTCTACTTCACCGATACCAATTTCTTTCTGACGGCGACATCGCTGATCGGTTTCATCTCGCTGATGGGGATCAGCGCCAGAAGTTCGCTGCTGCTGATCGACTTCTCCCGTGCACTCATCGCGGAAGGGATGGAGAAGCAAAAGGCGATCGCCATCGCGACGGCGACCCGCGCCAAGCCGATCATGCTGACCGCTGTGGCGATCATACTGGGAAGTTTGCTGCTGGCGACAGACCCGATCTTCGGGGGGCTGGGTGTGGCGCTGATATTTGGCAGTATGGCGGCGACACTGGTTTCACTCTTTTTTATCCCGGTATTGATGGACAATGCCGAAGCGATGGAGTGGCTCAAAGAGGAGGCGGAGCGGGAGAAACAGGCGTGAGTACCGCTTGAAGCTGCCGAATCATTGCACCCCGCTATGCCTCAGAGGGTTCAGTTGGCCTGATGTTTTTTCGCTTCGTTGAAGAGGTCGTTTGCATCACTGTAGTCGATGTCGATCTTGGCGTACATGCCGGGATAGATCGGCAACTCTTCGTTGCGTCGGAACTTGACCCGGATCTTGAAGGTGTGTGCCATCGGATTGGCCCCGGGTACGATCGATTTGATATAACCGGACGTTTCGTACTTGATGGAGGGGATGGAGACTTTGACGCGCTGTCTCTTGTAGACTTTCAGCAGGTCCGATTCGGCGATCTGTGCTTCGATCTCCAGATGTTTCAGGTCCACCAGCACCATCGCCAGCATGCCCGGTACGATCATATCCCCTACATGGATACGCTTGTCAACGATGATACCGTCGTTGGGCGCCTTCACTTCGAGATAGTCGGAGATGGTCGCCATCTGCTTCACCTTCACAGCGGCGTTTTTGACGAGAGCGCGTGCCGCTTCGAGGCCTGCGGAGACGTTATCCGCGGTGATGTCGAGGTTTTCGAGACTCAACTCCGAAGTATCGTCCTTACCCCGCTTCAGGCGCAGGATCCGCTTCTCCCGACGGATGTTGTCGAGCCGCTCCCGGTACATATCGACCATGATCTGCGCCTGCTCCAGTGCAAGGTCCGCCTGATTCTTCATGATATCGAACTCCGCCGACTCGAGTTCGAAGAGGGTGTCTTCGCGGTAGACTTTGTCACCGATATCGAAGTTGATGCGCTTCACATACCCCATATAGCGGGCACCGATCATCTTCTGATTGTCCGATACGACGGTACCGGTGACAGAAAACTGTGTCGCGTAGAGATGGATACAAAAGAGCGATGTGATGACGGCAAGTGAAAAAAGTTTCATGATGACTGACTCCCGGTTGATATTGGAACTATTATAACATATTTTAATAGTATCCTCTGAATCATTTGCTGCTCGAACAACATCTGCAGCGGAAGGGTCAAAATTTGTTCCAAATTTTGGGGTACCCGCCGTGAAGCCGTTTGAGAGAAGTGAATGATTCAGAGGATTCAATAGATAAGATCCAGCGTCAGAGATAGGTATTCAGACGATTGAACCATCCCTGCAGCCATCGCTCTTCATGACGTGCCGGCGGCGCGTTTGCGACACGTCGTTTCAGGAGTTTGCGTGCACACTTGACAAACGCCTTTTCGGGCGGCAGGGTATCGGACATGCAGAGCAAAACCTGCATGAGTCCCCACCCCTCTCCCCTGTAGCGTTCACGGGGATTGGTGCCGTCGCCCTTAAAGTTGCGGTAGTCGACGAGGATATACCGTCCCTGCGCTGTGCCTCTGAGGCGCCGGTAGTTATGCAGCAGGGTGGTACGCGCCTTTGGCGGAAGGTGTCTGAGCATGGCGGGCAGGGCATCATCCGCACGCTTTTCCATGAAAGCGGCTTGCAGATCCATCGTGCGCTGCAGAAACGCTCTCAGTTCCGGAACTCTGGCATCATGCTGCATCTGCAGGGCAGCATGCCAGGGAGCCGCCCCTTTCAGCCATGCGGGGACCGTGACCCCCTTCACTTCCATGAAGCGGATCAGCGCCGGAAAACTCTCTGCGAAGCGCTCCTCTACCCCTTCAGGATACCAGATAAAGTGGCCGATACCCAGAGAGGGGAAGTTTTCGCCGCTGTTCCAGTGGATGAGGTTTTGCGCTTTGGCTGCGCATTCGTTGCGGTAGATTTGGTACGCGATACGCTCTTTGGAGATATCCCCGCCTGTCAGAAAGAGGGGTATCAGCAGTCCGATCAGCGCACCGAAGCGATACGCCATGCCAACTCTTCTCCGGCGTACATCGGTACGACATCGCCATACTTCTGTGGTACACGAAACGGCTTTTTCTCCAGGACGACCGTTTTTTCAGGCGGTGTATAACCGTAGATGATCTGTGCGTTGTCACTGACAAATGGCTGGAGGTTGTCGAGTTTGCCGTGGCTCTCGAAAAGCTGAGCGAGGGCCGGCAGGGCGATCGGCGCGGTAAAGACACCCGCTGCACATCCGCACGCCTCTTTGGCATGCTGCGGGTGTGGTGCGGAGTCGGAGCCGAACATCACTTTGGGGTGTGCCGCAAGGGCGACGGAGAGGAGGGCTTCCCTGTCTTCGGGACGTTTGGCGATCGGTTTGCAGAAGAGGTGTGGTTGCAGCATGCCGCCAGCCACTTCGTCGAGTGTGATGAGCAGATGGTGCAGTGTGATGGTGGCGTAGAGGTTTTCATGACGTTCGAGTGCCGCGACGCTCTCTTTGGTGGTGATGTGCTCCATGACGATCGTCAGCTCCGGAAACTGTGTCGCGAGCTCTTCGTAGACGGGGATGAACTCTTTTTCACGGTCCATCACGAAACCGTTGCTCTCACCATGAATCAGCAGCGGGATACCCAGGTCGCTCATGGCGGTCAGTGTCATCTGCAGCGCCGCACTGTCGATCGTGCCCACACCTCCCTCGGAGTTGGTCGTAATCCCGGCGGGATAGAGTTTGATCGCACTGATGTAGGGTTTTGCTTTTTCGAGGTAGGCGAAGTCGTAGCTCTCTTTGAAAAAGAGGGTCATCAGCGGTTCGAATCTCTCCTCTCCGATCGCCTCGAGGATACGCGCTTTATAGGCATTCACCGCTTCGATCGTCGTGACCGGCGGTACGAGATTGGGCATGACGATAGCGGCGGCAAAACTGTGCGCCGAAAGCGGTGCGACACTCTTGAGCATCTCGCCGTCGCGCAGATGCAGATGCATGTCGAGGGGGGAGTTGAGGGTCAGTTGCATGATACTCCTTTGGAAGAGGCCTCAGCCCTTATCGGCAGAGGTCTTTTGGGAGTATTATAGCGCGTTTTGGGTTACAGTGCCGGGGTTGTGGTGTTTTGGTCGGGCATTTGGATCGTGACCGATTCGATCACCTGCTTCGCTACCGGTCTGTCCATCGCACCTGTTTTGACTGTGTCGATCTTTCTGACGACGTCAAATCCTTTGATCACTTTGCCGAAGATGGTATAGCCGCCGTTGAGCCACGGTGCCGGCGCGACGGTGATGAAAAACTGGCTGCCGTTGGTGTTGGGGCCGCGGTTGGCCATCGCCAGCAGACCCGGTTTGTCGAAAACGACATTGGGTTTGTATTCGTTTTCAAAATCTTTGCCCCAGATCGATTCACCTCCGGTTCCTGTACCTGTGGGATCGCCGCCCTGGATCATGAAACCTCTGATGACGCGGTGAAAGATTGTACCGTTATAGTACCCTTTCTGAGAAAGCTTGATGAAGTTTTCAACCGCTTTGGGCGCGATGTCGGGGTAGAGTTCGAGTGTGATCGTACCCTGATTCGTCTTCATGACAGCGACGGGGTTTTTGGCGAATAGTGTCGTTGCAAATGCGAGCATAAGCAGGAAAAACAGCTTTTGCATCATGTCTCCTTATGGTGTGGTATAAGCTATGGCTGGAGAAAAATAGTAGCGAAAAGGGGATAAAAGATTACGCCTTTATCCCCTGGTATCAATGGATGAGATCCTGTCTCTTGAATTTGTAGACTTTGTTTTTGATCTTTTCGAGGATCCCTGCACCGATGAGCTGCTTGAACATGTTGACGACAGTCGGTTTGCTGACATCGAGCGCCTCCATGATATCCTGATAGGAGCCGTGGAAGACCCCCTCTTCATCGAGATTGTCGATGATGAACTTCAGTATCTCGATCTTTTTACCGCCGACGAGTGCCGCGAGTGAGTCGACGACATGGGCGCACCCTTCGATCTCTTTCTTCTGGATGATCGGCAGCATGACGGTATAGATGGAGTTGATCAGATCTTTGATGTTGATCGGCTTGATGATATAGCCGTCGACTTTGAGGTTGATCGCGTCGATCAGATACTCGGTATCGGTATGGGCGGTCGTGATGATGACGGGGATATTTTTTTCATGCTCTTTTTTGAGCTTCCTGATCATTTCAATACCGTTCATGACCGGCATGTTGATATCGGCGACGATGATATCGATAGGTTCCTTCAGGGCGATCTCGAGCCCCTCTTCACCGTTGGTCGCTGTGTGTACCTTTTTGACGAAGTCATCGAGTATCAGCCTGGTTTGGTTCATGACATCGACGTCATCTTCCACATAGAGCAACTCCAGATTTTTTAAACTGTTCAAATCCACTTAACACTCCTCATTTTTGAATATTATAAATTAAGATTTGTAAACTATAGCAATAGTTTTATTATAGATTAATAAAATATGCCGTAAAAAGAGAGTTTTTTTGCAGTATTGTACAATATTTTTGACGATATAACTCATTTAGTATGATAGTTTAATACTTAAAGGTGTCAAAAAAATATAATATATTAAAATAAAATTTAAATATTGTTGGATGCGCGGGGTCTTGGGATTTGTGCCTCAATAAATTATAAAGTTAAAAAGATAATAAAATGAAAAATAGTTCTCATTTGTTTACTTCATGGGGATAATGATGGTAAAACGGGCACAGCGGTATGTATGGTCCGTT
>JANTHT010000070.1 GCA_024762235.1 Sulfurospirillum sp. | reverse complement strand
AAGAGTATGATCCAAAAACGGGTAAATCCTGACATGACAATCCTTGCGGTGATTTAAGGGGAGTTCAGAAAATTGTGTCGCCCCCTCTGATTATCGCGATTATATTGCTACCATGCTGAAAGGGTGGTCAATTTATCTTTTTTGGTTATAATTGCGCTAAAGTTCGAAATTTAGGAATCAAGATGAAGATGACAGGATCACAAATGGTGATTGAAGCACTGCAAAAAGAGGGGGTTAAAGTCGCTTTCGGCTACCCGGGCGGTGCGATCATGAATGTCTATGATGAGATATATAAAGAGAAATTCAAACATATATTGACCAGGCATGAGCAGGCGGCTGTCCATGCCGCTGACGGATATGCAAGAGCGAGCGGTGAAGTGGGTGTCGCGATCGTGACAAGCGGTCCCGGATTTACCAATGCCGTCACCGGTCTGGCAACCGCCTATACAGATTCGATTCCGATGGTCGTCATCAGCGGCCAGGTGCCTATCACGATGATAGGCACAGACGCCTTTCAGGAGATAGATGCGGTCGGAATCAGCCGTCCCTGTACGAAGCACAACTATCTGGTCAAGGATATCAAAGATCTGCCCCGCATACTGAAAGAGGCGTTCTATCTGGCGAGAAGCGGTCGTCCCGGTCCTGTACATGTCGATATCCCCAAAGATATCACAGCGCAGGAGGGGCGGTTCAACTATCCCGAAGAGATTACCATTCCCTCGTACAAACCGCACTACAAAGGGAACAACCGGCAGATAGTCAAAGCGATCGAGGCGATACGTCAGAGCAAGAAACCGGTACTCTATCTGGGGGGCGGTATCATCCACGCTGGCGCTACGGAACTGGTACGTCGGTTCGCCGGGATGACAGGGATTCCTGCCGTAGAGACGCTGATGGCCAGAGGCGCGATGGGTGCGGAGAATCCACTCCTGCTGGGAATGGTCGGTATGCATGGAAACTACGCTTCCAACATGGCGATGAGCGAAGCCGACCTGATGATCGCCCTGGGACCAAGATTTGACGACAGGGTCACCGGCCGTCTGGATGAGTTTGCAAAACATGCGAAGATCATCCATGTCGATATCGACCCGAGCAGCATCGGAAAGATCGTACATGTCGAGTATCCGATCGTGGGTGATCTGAAAAATGTCCTCGAAACGATGGTCGATCTGGCGCCTGAAAAGATCGATCCCGCAAAATACGAGAGTTGGCGTGGATTGCTGAAACGCTACGATGAGATCCATCCGCTCTCCTACGACAGAGAGAGTCCGTCGATCAAACCCCAGTGGATCATCGAAAGAGTGGGGGAGATACTGGGTGAAAAGGCTGTGATCTCAACCGATGTGGGGCAGCACCAGATGTGGGCGGCACAGTTTTACCCGTTTACATTTCCCCGTCAGTGGATCACCAGCGGCGGTCTGGGTACGATGGGATTCGGATTTCCCGCGGCGCTCGGTGTCGCACAGTATCTCAGAGATATCGGGAGCGACAAAATAAGTGTCAACTTTACCGGCGACGGCTCCATCCTGATGAATATCCAGGAGTTGATGACCGGTGTCGAACACAAGCTGCCGGCGATCAACATTATTCTCAACAATAACTTTCTGGGAATGGTACGGCAGTGGCAGACCTTTTTTTACAACAAACGTTTTGCTGAGACAGATCTGAGTATGCAGCCCGATTTTGTGATGCTGTGCGAGAGTTTCGGGGCCAAAGGGTACAGAGTTGAGACCAAAGAGGCGTTCGATGCGGCGCTGCAGGATGCGATCACACAAAACGTACCGGTCATGATCGATGTCAAAGTCGATCGTTTCGAGAATGTGCTGCCGATGGTACCCGCCGGCGGAACACTCTATAATATGATGCTAGAGTATAAGGAAGAGGAATGAAAGAGATAAGAAAAGTAATCTCTGTAATTGTGATTAACGAAGAGGCGGTGCTTTCACGTATTGCAGGCCTCTTTGCCGGACGCGGGTACAATATCGAGTCTTTGACCGTGGCTCCGATACCGGAGAGTGATTTTTCGCGTTTTACGATCGTCACAAGAGGAAGCGAACGTGTCCTCGAGCAGATCACCAAGCAGTTGCACAAGCTGATTCCTACCTATAAAGTGATAGAGACGGAGGAAGTACTCGAGAAGGAGATGGTACTGGTAAAAATACCGCTGCATGCCAACCTGAGCGGACTGGATGCGATCCTGGGCGGGTATCATGGGATTGTCGCCAATGCCAGTGAAGATTCGCTGATCATCATGGCGGTAGACGATGCACCGCGTATCGCCAACTTTATCAAGATCATGAAAAAGTTCGATCCGATAGAGGTGGTACGCGGCGGCTCTGTTTCGATGGAGAAGTGATGCGTCTGCACAATCTGCTGGAAAAGCTCTCTCTGCCCGTTGAAGGTCTCGACGACTTCGAAGTCAGGGGACTCAACACACTTCAGGATGCGACGGCGGAGGAGCTCTCCTTCCTGGACAATCCGAAGTATCTGCCGATGCTTGAAAAGACAAAAGCGGGTGCCGTCTTTATCGCACCGCAATATGCAAAAACGCTCCCGGACGGTGTGCCGGCGATCGTGACAGAGGAACCCTACCTGAAGATGGCGGAGACGAGCTACTGGTTTCGCAAACCGCTTATCCGCCAGGAGGCGGGAGCGCCGAAGATCGCTGCAAGCGCCCGCATCGGTGACAATGTCCATATCGGACACGGTGCCGTGATCGGCGAGGATGTGACGATCCTCAGCGGTGCGGTGATCGGCGAAGAGGTGGAGATCGGAGAGGGGAGTATCATCTATCCAAACGTTACACTCTACAACGATGTCAAAATCGGCAAGCGGGTGACGATTCATGCGGGCAGTGTCGTCGGCAGTGACGGATTCGGATATGCGCACACGCGAACGGGTGAACATGTCAAAATTTACCACAACGGCAGTGTCATCATCGAAGAGGATGTCGAGATCGGCGCCAATACGACGATAGACCGTGCCGTCTTCGGTGCCACCCGCATTAAAAAAGGGGCGAAGATCGACAATCTGATCCAGATCGGCCACAACTGTGAGATCGGAGAGCATTCGATCCTGGTTTCACAGGTGGGCCTCTCCGGTTCCACGAAACTCGGACGCAATGTCGTCATGGGTGGGCAGAGTGCCACTTCCGGCCATCTGGAGATCGGTGACTTCGTCACGATCGCGGCAAGAGGCGGTGTTACCAAATCTGTCAAAACAAAAGATGTCTACAGCGGTTTTCCGCTGATGCGCCACAAAGATTGGCTGCGTCTGCAGGCGAAGCTTGCGAAGTTACTGAAAAGTAGCTAAAATGCGCATCGAAAAATAGAAAAACAATATCATAAAAGGAGTCAACATGAGTAAGAACACAGTTCTCAAAAAGTTTAAATTGGCAGGTACAAAAGAGGGGGAGATCTCTGTCTCCAAAATAGAAGAGCCCTATGGCCCCAACTCCACACCGGTCGTCAGCATAGGCATCTCCCTCAAGGCGGGAAGCGAAGAGCCGGACTGGAAAGCGCACATACCCTATGACAATCTGGATGAATTGATCGAAGCGCTCAAAGAGGCGAAAGCGCAACAGTAGTGTGTAATAGGCCTTTAAGCTCTCTTTGAGTAAAATCCGCCACTAAAAAAATAACAGTCGAAGGAAAACAGTATGAAAAGAACATATCAACCACACAATACACCCAGAAAACGCACACACGGTTTTCGTGCACGCATGAAGACCAAAAACGGCAGACGTGTCATCAATGCACGCCGTGCAAAGGGTAGAAAAAGATTAGCCGTTTAAAAGATTTCGAGATCCTGAAATCCAGCAAAGAGTTTGGACACTTCTACAACAGATCTCAGAAAAAACATCTGCGTAACGCGATCCTCTTCTACAAAGAGGGGAGCGGTAAAAGAGTCGGCTTCACGGCGAGTAAAAAGGTCGGCAATGCAGTGGCGAGAAACTTCGCCAAAAGGCGCCTTCGTGCCGCTTTTTTGAAAATAGAAGCGCGACTGAAAGAGGGTACCTATATTCTCGTGGCCAAAAAAGAGATCGTCGATGCCGACTTTAAAACGATCGAGCGGGACCTTCTCTACGGTGCAGGAAAACTGAAAGCGCTTCAGTGAGAAAAACGCTTCTCTCTCTGCTCTCCCTCTATCAGCGCTTCTTCACCCTTCTGGGATACGGCAGCTGTAGATATTATCCCACCTGTTCCGAGTATGCGAAGTGGCAGTTTCAGAAAAACAGCCTTCCCAAAGCTTTCATATTATCCAGCTTGCGTATCCTGCGCTGTAACCAGCTCTTTCCCGGCGGTATCGATTATCCGGTTGTAAAAGTGAACTTAAATTTAAAGAGAATCTATTCCCATAACAGAAATACAAATAAGATTATTGTACAATTCTGGCTTGTACCCAAAGAGGGCAACTATTTTTATCTTATCAAAACTTTCAAAAGGAAATGAACTTGTTTGACAAAATGACGCAACAACAACGCATGTTACTGGCGATTGTGCTCAGTTTTATATTTTTTATCGTATATGATTTCTTGCTTCCAAAGCCCCAGGCACTGCCGGCCGATATGAACCAAACGGCGATCTCCCAGAACTCTGCCGCCTCTGCCACTACCTCTGCCCCTGCACCGGCAACGGCATCGACGGCTGCACCCGCGGGAGCCTCTCAGGGTGCGCCTGCATCTGACGCTGCGAGCGTTTCTGCAGCCGGTGCCGACGCACACGAAAACATCGCCGAAGTCAATACCAGAGATTTCCATATGTATATAGACGATCTGGGCCGCGTGTCACGCTTTGAAGTGTTGATCGAAAAGTTCAAGACAGAAGAGGGAAAACTTCCCAATCTCGTCGACCCTGCCGCTCCGGTCAAACCGCTGGAGATCCGATTCAGCGACCCCAAACTCAATCTCGAAGCTTTCAAGACACCCTATACCGCCGATCGGAAGATGCTCAACGCAATCGACGGCGAGCGTGTACTGACGCTGACGCAGAAACTTAGCAGTGTTACGGTGACCAAGAGATTGCAATTCAAACCAAACGGTACATACGATGTCTCTGTCACGCTCTCCAACCCTGTGGAGTATTACATCAGTCCCGGTTTCAGACCGACGGAGCATGCGGATATGTATACCTTCAAAGGTGTCTTGATACGCAAAGCGGACGGTACGATCGAAACGATCGAAGATGGCGATGCAAAAGGTGACGAAGTCTTTCTCAAAGCGACAATCGTCGCCGCTTCCGACAAATATTTTACCAGTGCCTTCTACGATTTCGAGAAGGGTCTGGATGTCTATATCACGAAAGATGCCAAAGAGGACCCTCTCGCCTTTGTCAAAGGAAGCCCCGATTTTTCGACACATGCCTATGCGGGTGCCAAGGCGTATGACAAACTCCATTCGATCGATCCGCGTCTGACCGATATCATCGAGTACGGATTTTTCACATTTATCTCCAAACCGCTCTTTATCCTTCTCAAATCGATCTACAACTTCGTCGGCAACTGGGGATGGGCGATCGTCATCACGACGATACTGCTGCGTCTGGTCCTCTTTCCGCTTACTTACAAAGGGATGGTCTCCATGAACCGCCTCAAAGAGCTTTCGCCCAAAGTGAAAGAGATTCAGCAGAAATATAAAGGCGATCCGGCAAAGATGAACGCCAAGATGATGGAACTCTATAAAAAACACAACGCCAATCCTATGGGCGGCTGTCTGCCGATGCTGCTGCAGATTCCGGTATTTTTTGCGATCTACCGCGTGCTGCTCAATGCCGTCGAGCTCAAACATGCACCCTGGATAGGATGGATTCATGACCTTTCAGTGATGGATCCCTATTTTATACTGCCTGTTCTGATGGCGGGTACGATGTTCTGGCAGCAGCATATCACACCGACCAACTTTACCGATCCGATGCAGGAGAAGATCATGAAGTTCCTGCCGCTCATCTTCATGTTCTTCTTTG
Source organism: Sulfurospirillum sp. (assembly GCA_024762235.1). Classification (GTDB taxonomy): domain Bacteria; phylum Campylobacterota; class Campylobacteria; order Campylobacterales; family QNZT01; genus QNZT01. The sequence continues at coordinate 3,133 of JANTHT010000070.1, read as the reverse complement.
TGACATTTCCCGCCGGTTTGACGCTCTACTGGTTCGTCAACAACCTTTTCGGTGTCGCACAACAGTACTACGTGAACAAACTCTTTGAAAAAGAGAAAGCAAGAAAAGCGAAAGGGCAGGAGTAGGGCGATGGTGAAAGTCGTAGCACCGACGCTCGAAGAGGCGTATAAAAAAGCCTCACAGGCTTTTGACTGTTCGATCGTCGAACTCGATATCGAAGTGGTGCAAGCCCCGAGTAGCGGTCTCTTCGGGCTCTTCAGAAAAGATGCGGTGATCAATGTCACACACAAACGCCGGAAAGAGAAAGAGGCGCACCCAGGCACTGAAAAGCGGGAGCGGAGCGGGACTTCTGCGGGGGAAGAGGCACTTGAAAATGCGCGCAGAGAGATCGAAGAGGGGGTTGTCAAACTGATCGAAAGCAGCTGCTTCGATGCATATGTCAAACAAGTAGATATGGACAATGAGGGCGTTGTCCATATCTGCCTCGATGGCGAAGACGCAGCGCTGATGATCGGTAAAGAGGGGTATCGTTACAAGGCGCTGTCATACATGCTGCACAACTGGATCAAACTGAAATATGGCCTCAACTCGACGCTTGAGATCGCATCGTTTCTGCAATCGCAGAGAAAGGGCGTCGAAAACTACCTCGAACAATTTTCCCAAAGGGTGGAAGAGGGGGGCAGGGTGCAGACCAAGCCCCTCGACGGAATACTTGTCAAACTTGCACTGGAAGGTTTGCGGAAACGTTACCCCGATAAATATGTCGCGATCCGAACCCTCAAAAACGGACGCAAGGTGATTGTCGTCAACGAACACAAAAAAGAGCAGGGTAAAAAGGAAGAGCGATAGAAGAGACGATCTGTGCGACAGCTACACCGCATGGTACAGGGGGTATCTCCGTCGTGCGTCTCAGCGGACCCGGGGCGCTCGATATCGCCGGGAAGATCGCACCCTCCTTCAAAGGCAAACCGCGTTACGCACAGCTTGTGTCGCTGTACGATTCTGACGGGTCACCCATAGACGAAGCCATTATGCTCTATTTTCAGGCACCGAAAAGTTTCACGGGCGAGGATGTTGTCGAATTTCAATCGCACGGGGGTATGATCACGGCGAGTCGCATCCTCGACCGCTGCATGGCATTGGGAGCGAGACCCGCAGAGCCCGGTGAATTTACAAAACGTGCTGTTCTGCACGGTAAAATGGACCTTTCGCAGGCAGAAGCCGTTGCGAAGCTGATCGAAAGCAAGAGCGTCGATGCCGCCAGAATACTGGCACGTCAGCTTAAAGGGGAACTGAAAGAGTTTGTAGATACGTTGCGTGACGCATTGATCGAAATATTGGCCTATATCGAAGTCAATATCGACTATGCGGAAGAGGACCTTCCCGAGTCGTTGCAAAAGCAGATTGTGCAGAAGCTGGAAGCGATCGACCGAAAGATCAGGGAGACGTTGCAGGTCAGCAAAAGCAGGGAGGGGTTGATCGAAGGTTTCAGGGTTGCCATTGTCGGCAAACCCAATGTCGGCAAAAGCTCGCTTTTGAATGCACTATTGCGCTATGACCGTGCGATCATCAGTGAGATTGCCGGAACGACCCGTGACACGATCGAAGAGGAGATTCGTATAGGAACCCATCTCGTGAGGATTGTCGATACTGCGGGCATACGTCAAAGCGCTGACACGATCGAACAGATAGGCATCGAAAGATCGATGCAGGCGGCAGAATCGGCAGATGTTGTCATTGCACTTTTCGACGGAAGCCGTCCCCTGGAGAGTGACGACAGGGAGATTATCGGTCTGCTCGAAAAGTATCGTTCAGAGAAAAAGATCATCGTCGCCATCAATAAAAGCGATCTGCCGCAGCAGATTGACCCGGGGCTTCTGGAACCGTTTGCTCCTGTCTCAGTCAGTGCCAGAGCGGGCGCGCCCGTTTTGATCGAAAAACTCGAAACGGTACTTTCCCGATCGGAAGCGGCCGATGAAACGCTGCTCATCTCAAAAAGGCAGGTGGATGCGGCACAGAAGACAGATGAGGCGATCAACCGCGCTTTCGAATTTCTTGAAAGCGGCGAACTGGAACTCTTCGCCTATGAGATCAATGAAGCGATCACCGCGATCGCGTCAATCACACATGCGTTTGAACGCGATGAGATACTCGATAAAATGTTCGGATCTTTCTGTCTCGGGAAATAGCCGTTTCGTCACGCCTCTATATCTATATTGGTTAACATAATATATATTCTCTTGAAAAATAGTTCTCAGGAGCGGGGGAGTCTCTTCCCCTTTTTGGCGCTGACCCCCTCCATCTTCCGCAACTCCTGCGCACGGTCAATCAGATTTCCCTTGCCACTGCTGAGCCGTTTGAAAGCGGTATCGTAAGCATCCTGCGCTTTGTGCAGCGCTGCATCAACCTGCTGCATACTCTCCACGAAGAGTACAAACTTTTCATAGAGGTCTCCGGCTTTTCTGGCGATGGTCTGGGCATTGTTGTTCTGGTGTTCATAACGCCATGCATGTTCGATCGTACGCAATACCGCCAGCAGTGTCGTCGGTGATACGAGAATGATGTTTTCATGATACGCTTTTTCGTAGAGATGCGGATCGCTCTCCAGAGCCGCAAGAAAAGCCGCTTCAACAGGGATAAAAAGCAAGACGAAATCGAGGGAGCGGATCTGCGGAAGGGCATGATACTCCTTTCGGGCGAGTGTCGTGATGTGGGTCTGCAGCGAATCGATATGCGCTTTGCGTGCAGCTTTTCTGGCCGCTTCATCGGATGCACCGACATAAGCTTCATACGCCTTGAGTGAGACCTTCGCATCGATGACGACCTCCTTCTCCCCGGGCAGATGAATGATCACATCGGGTCTCAACACCCTCCCCTCACTGTCCCGGTACCCTTTCTGGATCTCATATTCACGCCCCCGTACAAGTCCGGAACTCTCCAGCACCTTTTCGAGAATCATTTCACCCCAGTTGCCCTGAAGTTTATTGTCGCCCCTGAGGGCATTCGTCAGGTTGATCGCATCCTGTGAAATCCGTTCATTGAGCGATTTGAGTGCCTCGATCTCTTTGGCAAGTGAAAAACGCTCTCTGTTCTCTTCCTGATAGTAGTGCTCGATCTTCTCCTGAAACGATGC
>JANTHT010000069.1 GCA_024762235.1 Sulfurospirillum sp. | reverse complement strand
TCGTTTACGATCTTCTGACCGATACCTTTGACTTTTGCCAGCTCGGCTACGGAAGCGAATTTACCATGTTCTTCTCTGTAAGCGATGATTCGCTCCGCTTTTTTTGCACCGATTCCCTTGATTTTGACAAAATCCGCTTTGGTAGCGGTATTGATATCGAGTGCAAAGAGGGATACCGCGGCTGATAAAACTAAAAATAGAAACTTCTTCATAAATTGACTCCTTGAAAATTTGGTATAAAAACCAGATCGGAAAATTTGCATGATTCTGAAGTTTTGGGATGAAATTTGTATCACTTTATCAGATAGTTGAAGATGCTGTATCGCCTTCGTCACTTGACGAGGCTGAAACCTCGTTTCCACAGGACTCGGAGGCAAGGTTTCAAGCTTGCAATAGAATATACCGCACTGAAGTAAGGTCTCCGGGATATTATTTTACCGTACTGAATAAAGTATGGTTTCCGATTGGAAAAGGTGCTTTGGCTTCACTAATGTCTGCGAATCAAAACTTCTTCCACAAAATTCCCGTATCAAACTGCACATCACACTCCCTGATATGCAACTTGAAAACACCTTCGTTTGAAAAATCACCGATTTTACGGTATTTGAAATCGACATGCTGATATATCTTGACCCTTTTGTGCTCCGGATATACCAGCGCATAATACTTGACACCCTCTTTTTCATAGAGAGTGAATTTCGTCTGTTCATCCCTCTTGACACTGCTTCCGGATACGACTTCAAAGATGATTTCAGGAGTTGAAGTGATCCTCTGCTCTCTTTTGCACACGACCAGCACATCGGGCCTGACGACGGTATCGTCACTGACCTGCCAGTCGATCTCTACAGCGGGGAAGCACCGCGGGCACGCATCCAGCTGCTCTTCCAGTATGCTAAATATCTTACCTGATAAATATTGGTGATCGAACATGGGTGAAGGAGCCATCGCGTAAGGCATACCATATATCAGCTCCCAGTCACCCTCCCACAGATTGTAATCATCAACAGTGTAATACTCTTCGTAAGCGATATTTCCCATTTGTGACCTTCTGCGCAGGTAATTTTCATCATTGTACCATAAAAATGCTCGTACGTCCCGGAGGCGATGCTTCAGCTTCGCACAATTTTGGAAACGATGCTTCAACTTCGTCAAAACGAGGTTGAAACCTCATCTCCATAAAATTTTGCTATAATAATTGCAAATCCGAAGGAGTCAGCGATGGGTGCCGCAAGAAAAGAGGATTATTTACCTTATTATACATACGATGACTACAAAGCATGGGAAGGCGACTGGGAACTGATTGACGGTACAGCGTATGCGATGGCGCCTTCACCGCTTTTTACGCATCAGTCTATGGCAAGTTTACTGATACAGACTATCGGAGATAGTATCAAATCATGCAAAGAGTGTATGGTCGTTTCCGAGATGGATTATAAAATATCGGACGATACGATACTGCGTCCCGATATCGCTCTGGTCTGCGGACAGAAAGAGGGATCCTACATCAAGAAAAGTCCGGAGCTGATCGTGGAAATCGTCTCAAAAAGCAGTGCCCTGAGAGATGAAAAGATCAAATATTTTTTATACGAAAATGAAAAAGTCCCCTATTATGTCCTGCTCTATCCCGAAGATCTGAAAGCGAAAATCTACAAACTCGATGGCAACCGTTATGAAAAAGTGACGGACATCCTGGAGGGTTCGTTTATCTTTGAAGATATCGCCTGTCAGGCAAAGATCGATTTTGATTTTGTGTTTGATAGGTTTCGGGCGTGAAAGCCCCGCCTCTGATATACTTATTTTTCGCCCTCTTCTGACCAATACCAAAAACAATCTTATATCTGATAAAACTCCCTATACCACCGGACAAACTTTTCCACACCCTCATCTAACGGTGTGTCGGGCTTGTAACCCATGTCTCTGATGAGCCCGCTCACATCGGCATAGGTGCTCTGTACATCACCCGGTTGCATGGGGAGCATCTCTTTCTGCGCTTTTTTTCCCAGTTTCTCTTCGATCGTTTCGATGAACTTCATGAGGGAAACCGGCTGGTTGTTGCCGATGTTGTAGAGTCGATACGGTGCGCTGGAACTCTCAGGAGTCGGGTGCTCGGGATCCCAGTCGGGATTTGGCGCTGCGGGGTGGTCGATGACTTTGATCACCCCGTCGGTGATGTCGTCTATGTAGGTAAAGTCGCGACTCATATCTCCGTAGTTGAAGACTTTGATGGGTCTGTCATGCAGGATCGCATCGGTGAAGAGCATCGGCGCCATGTCGGGTCTGCCCCACGGCCCGTAAACGGTAAAGAAGCGCAGCCCTGTCGTCTGTATGCCGTAGAGGTGCGCGTAGGTGTGCGCCATCATCTCGTTTGACTTTTTGGTCGCGGCGTAGAGGCTGACAGGATGGTCAGTATGGTCGCTGGTTTTGAAGGGTTGTGACTTGTTCAACCCGTAGACAGAGGAAGAGGAAGCGTAGCAGAGGTTTTTCACGCCGGTGTTTCTGCATCCTTCCAGGATATTGAGAAATCCGACGACGTTGGCATCGACATAGGCATGCGGATTTTCCAGTGAGTAGCGCACACCGGCCTGTGCCGCAAGGTTGCAGACGGCATCGAACTGCTCTTCTTCAAAGAGTTTTGCCATCCCTCCCCTGTCACTGAGGTCGAGCTTGAGAAAGCGGTGTGCGGGGTATTTGGTGGAGTGTTGATAGTCACTGGCTGATGGATTCTCTTTGAAGACCTCTGTATCGATTCCGAGATCTTCCAGTCTGCCATATTTGAGATTGACATCGTAGTAGTCGTTGATATTGTCGATACCGACCACTTCATCTCCCCGCTCCAGAAGCTTTTTGGTGAGGTTATGCCCTATGAATCCGGCTGTTCCAGTGACAAGGATTTTCATCTGAAAATCCTTGCTGTTGATAGTTGTTGGTTGATAGTTGATAGTTTCATTGGGTTTTCCTTTTGATTGCACTGATCAGTGCATTGATCATTTTCCGTATTTTGGTATTTTGGGCTATGGCTCTATCGATATTATCAATATAATTTAATCTATGCGCAATGATAAGTTGTGTTTCTACTTCTGCAGCTGAACCCAAAGCGATATAAAGAAACTGGATAAACTCTTTTGAAGAGTTTCTTGAAGCACCCTCTGCGATATTGCTTGGTATCGAAACCACGGCGCGTTTGATTTGATCAGCCAGCGCAAATCTCTCTTCAGATGGAAAAGAGAGCGCTATTTTGTAGACATATTCAACAAAATCTATAGACTCTTGCCACACGTTTAACTCTTTATAGTCTGCCATCCGCCATCAACCAGCCACTATTCACCAACTACGCCACACCTATCTCATAATACTCAAATCCGTTCTCTTCAAGCCTTTTGCGGTTGTACTGGTTGCGGCCGTCGAAGATGATGGGGTGGTTGAGTCTCAGTTTGATCTCGTCGAAGTCTGGGCTTCTGAACTCTTTCCACTCCGTGACGAGGATCATCGCTTCTGCATCTGTTAGCGCGTCATATTTGCTTTTGACATATTCCACGTTCGGATTATCTTTGAGGTAGTGCATTTTGGCTTCGTGCTCGGCTTTCGGGTCGTAGGCTTTGATCTTTGCGCCGCGTTTGGTCAGTTCGTTGATGATCGTGATGGCGCTCGCCTCGCGCATGTCGTCGGTACCGGGTTTGAAAGCCAGTCCCCATACGGCAAAAGTCTTGCCGGTGAGATCCTCTCCGAAGCGTTTGATCACTTTGTCGCTGATCACCTTTTTCTGGTCGTAGTTGACCGCTTCGACGGCATCGAGTATGCGGGGGGTGTAGCCATAGTCTTTGGCGGTTTTGGCCAGGGCCTGGACATCTTTGGGGAAGCAGCTGCCGCCGTAGCCGCAACCGGGGTAGATGAAACTGTACCCGATCCTGCTGTCGCTGCCTATGCCGTGGCGGACTTTGTTCACATCCGCACCGACCCGTTCGCAGATATTGGCGATCTCATTCATGAAAGAGATCTTGGTAGCGAGCATCGCATTGGCGGCATATTTGGTCATCTCGGCAGATTTGATATCCATCGTGATGAAACGTTCATGACTGTGCGTGAAAGGGGCATAGAGTTCCCGCATGACTTCGAAGGCTTTCTCGTTGTCGGCACCGATCACGACACGGTCCGGCTTCATAAAATCTGCGATCGCCGCACCCTCTTTGAGAAATTCTGGATTTGAGATGACATCAAACGTCAGATCGCTGCCGCGTGCATCGAGTGCTTTCTGGATCGTGGCGCGTACCTTCTCCGCCGTACCTACGGGCACGGTCGATTTGTCTATGACATACATGTGATGGGTCATATTTTCACCGATGCTTTTCGCCACGGCAAGCACATACTGCAGGTCTGCGCTGCCGTCTTCACCCATCGGCGTGCCTACGGCGATGAAACAGATATCCGTCTTTGCCAGCGCCTCTTTGATATCGGTCGTAAAATCGAGTGTCCCTCTCTCATGATTTTCGTGCACCATCTTTTCGAGTCCCGGTTCGTAGATGGGGATGATGCCGTTTTTGAGATCTTCGACTTTCTTTGCATCGATATCGACACAGATGACACTGTTTCCCATCTCGGCGAAACATGTTCCTGTAACGAGCCCGACATAACCTGTTCCGATAACGGAAATATTCATAGCAAACGCTCCTTTGAAATAGTGTATAGTAAATTAAATTTAACCAACTATAGCTTAGTTAAAGTTAAAAGAGGAGTTTTTTCAGTTGCCGCGGCTGCCGGGTTTGTATGCAGTGGTCCCCTCTGCGCACAATGGGCACTCTTCAGGGTCGTAAATCTCGAACTCAAAATCATCCAGTGCGAAGAAAGGGATCTCCTCCGGGAGTTTGCACTCCGGTTTGGCCTCTTTGTCGCTTCCGGCGCGCTTGCAAAATCCGCGGTTCGCCAATGCAGCGTAGGCGACCACTTCACCGCCCAGTGCCTCTACCGCCTTTGCCGCTTCCAGTGCGGAACCGCCGGTGGTGATGATATCTTCACAGATCAATATCTTTTCACCCGGTTTCACTTCAAATCCACGTCGAAGTGTCATGACTTTCTCTACCCGCTCGGTGAAGATGAAGCGCGCTCCCAGTGCACGGGCCAGTTCATACCCCGCCAGTATACCGCCGAGTGCCGGTGAACAGACGGTATCGATTTCGATACCGCTTTTTCGGATCATCTCCGCCAGCTCTGTAGCGAGAAGTTCGGCAGTTTTAGGATCTTCGAGCACTTTGGCACTCTGGAGATAGAACTGCGAGTGCTTGCCGCTGCTAAGCAGAAAATGCCCCTCCAGATAGGCGCCGGCTTTTCGGTAGATCTCTTCGATATCGAGCATGCTGTTATACTTTGAGAAGCTCTGCTTCTTTCTCTTTGACCAGGTCGTCCACTTTTTTGATCGCTTCGTCGGTCAGTTTCTGCACTTCATCGTGCGCACGTTTGCTCTCATCTTCCGTGATCTCTTTCTCTTTTTCGAGTTTTTTGATCTTGTTGTTGGCATCTTTTCGGATGTTGCGGATCGCGACTTTCGCTTTTTCACCCATCGCTTTGGCTTTTTTGGCACTCTCCTGACGCTGTTCGACCGTCATGGGAGGGAAAAAGAGCTTGATCGCTTCACCGTCATTGTTGGGATTGACACCGATGTTGGCACTCTGGATCGCTCTTTCGATCTCGGGAAGAAGATTTTTTTCCCATGGCGCGATCGTGATCGTCGTCGCATCTGTCGCCAGCACGGAAGCGACCTGGTTGAGCGGTGTCGGCGTACCATAGTAGTCCACTCTGACACTGTCAACGATACTGGTGGAAACTTTACCGCTTCTGATCGTCGTAAAATCGCGTTTCAGTGCTTCGATCGCCTTTTCGTTGGCCTCTTTCTGGTGTTCATAGATCTCTTCCAAAGACATGCGTTACCTCCGGGTTATTTTGAAGCCGGCGCTGCGGGAGCTGCCGGTGCTGATGGTGTTGCAGGTACGGGGTTTGCCGGTACCGCAGGGGCGGGGATCTTCGATGTTTCGATCGTATCAACCACTGAGGATTTGTGCTCATGATTGTAGATATACCCCAGTGCCAGGGTATTGACAATGAAAAGAAACCCCAGCGTAAATGTGAGCTTTGTCAGGAAGCCGGCAGGTCCCTTCGCTCCGAAGAGAGATTCGTTGCTTCCGCTGTAGGCACCAAGGCCTATGGAAGAACTTTTTTGCAACAGGACCACGATCGAAAGTACGACTGCCAGTACAAATTGCAGGATCAAAAGGATTGAACTCATATTTTAAAACCTTTTTTAGATATAATTGTGCGATTATACCCTAACAATTTAAAAGTACTATTAAATGATGAAGAAACCGGACTTGCGTGAAAACCGAAGCTTACACACTCTGGAGTTTTCACGACGCGCCGAAAGCTACCATGCACACAATATCATCCAGAAAAAAGTGGTACAAAAACTCCTCTCGTCCATCACCTCCGGACCGCGAAAGATTCTCGACCTCGGATGCGGCGGCGGCGCGGTATATGAACGCATCGACTGGGAGATCGAAAGCTTTACCGGTATAGACAAAGCGGATCAGATGTGCGCGTTACATCCGCAGGGAGAGCATATCAGACTGCTACAGGCAGACTTCGAAGATGCGGGGCTTCTGAAGAGTCTCGGCCGATTCGACATGGTCATCTCCTCTTCCGCACTGCAGTGGGCACATGATCTGCCGAAACTTCTGGAAAATATCGCTTCGATCACCGACGAGATCGCATTGGCTATCTTTTGTGACGGCACGTTTCGCACGATCTATGAGATGACAGGCATCTCCTCTTTTCTGCCGGAGTCGGGCATGCTGCAAAAAGAGTTGGAGAAGCATTTTGACGTCACATGCAAAACCGAACACTACAGACTCACATTTGAAGACAATATCTCCAAATTTCGCTATATCAAAAGAAGCGGTGTCAGCGGAGGCACACGCAGACTGAACGTAGAAGAGACCAGACGACTCATACGCGACTATCCGCATGACTATCTGGAGTTTGAAGTGCTTTTTGCTACCGGCAGGTCACGACGCGGATGCTGACTCTACGATATTTTCAAACACTTCGGCGATCTCGATCTCATCATCCAGACACGTGACAGGCATGCGGTCTTCCGTGCCAAACCCCTGCACATAGAAATATTTTCCGTCGATCAGTTCATATTTGTCCACGATTTTGAGATGGGTATCGACCAGAAAATACTCCCTGATACCAAACCGTTCATAGAGCTCTTTTTTGACGCTTTTATCTTTGTATGCGGTCGAGTCGGAGAGCACTTCGAAGATCGCACAGGGGATCTCCTCTTCACAGAAGAGCATCACATCAGGCTGTACGACATTGCGATCCTCTCCGCGAAAGAGTTTCAGGTCATAGGGCGCGATACGCGGCAGACACCGCTCCTTTTCTCTGCTGAGGTTTTTCAGGATAAAAAAGATATTGCCTACTGTATCCTGGTGCGTGGCACTGGCACCTGCCATCATGTAGATTTGACCGTCGATCAGCTCTACCCGCTCCTGTGTTGTCCTGTCGATATCGAGATAATCCTCATACGTATAGTTTTCAAGTTTAATCGCTTCCATAACGCTATTGTAACATATTTTTTTCGATATCGTAGAGGGCGTAGCGGATATCCTTGAAACGCTCCGCTTCCCGGCTGTCGATCAGTTTGAAACTCTCTTCGAGGACTCTCGCACTCTCCTGTGCACGTTTGATATTGGAAAGCTGGATCGATCTGAGATCTTCACGCTCCGATTCCGATGCGGTTGTCTCTTTGAGGACGTCACCGATGATGTCACGCTCACTGAGGTAGCGGCTATATTCGGGGACGCGGCACTGATGGCGTAAAGATTTGAGTTTTTGGGAGAGTGGTTTGTTGTCGTAGATAAATCGCTCTATATCCTCGAGGACGCGAAGCCCTTCGCGCAGACGGTTGAGATTGGCGTCGATGAGGCGATAGAGTCCTAAGAGGGAGTGATCCCCCTCATCTTTAGTCCTCATCTCCGAAGATTCCCAGAATCTGCAGCAGTGAGGTAAAGAGGTTGATAAAATCCAGATAGAGTGCCAGCGCACCGTCTACCGGATGACCATAGTTCCCCTGGATGATATTTTGCGTATCGTAGAGGATAAACGCTGAAAAGAGGATTGCACTGATAGAAGCGATACCCACCTGCATCCACGGGCTGTGCAGCCAGAAGGCATTGAGAAGTCCCGCGACAATGATCACGATCAGCGTGATAAAGAGCATCTTGCCCATCGTCGTAAAGTCACGCTCCGTGTTCATCGCGAAGATCGAAAGCCCGCCAAACGCCACTGTCGTCAATATGAAGGCGTTTGCCACCACACCGCTCGCACCGGCATTGATAAAGTGTCCGACCAACACAGACATCGTCAATCCTGAAACGAGTGCGAATGCAAAGAGCATCATGAGATTGAGTCCCGGTTTGTTTCTCGCAAAACCGATACCGAAAATCAGTGCAAACTCGAGGATCACAAATCCCCAGTAGTATTCACGAATCGCGGGAATACCCATCCCCACATACGCACCTGCGGCGCCTACGAGCAGACTGCCCGCAAAAAGCTGGTATGTCTGTTTGATAAATGTCGCCAGATCGCCACTGTACGCACCTTCACTGGCGCTTTCGGCAAACGGTTTTTCATTTGCCGGGGTCGTGGCTCTGCTTTTGACATAGTCTCTGTCATATAAACCCATATTTTTCTCCTGATATTTATTTTCATTATTTTGCATTTGAAGTATATCGTAAAATGAAGAAAAATTATTAATCAAAAATTAACAATAGCGTTTAGAGAGGGGGAAAAGCCCCGAAAAGACGGGACTTTTACAAGAAACGAACTATTTAAAAAATTTATTCGCCATATCCATGATACCGTCGAGACCACCGAGAGAATCGAGGATAGAAGAGCCGTCACCGGTCGCTTTGTCTACCATATTTGGCACAACATCCGAGAGATTTTCGGCGGCAGTGTCGGCGTCGATCCCAAGCTTCTCGGCAAATATGGAGATCTGTTCGCTGCCCAGGATACTGGAGAGTGTGCTGCCGTCCACAGGTGCATTTTCACCGCTTCCGATCCACGATGAGATGATACTGCCGATGTCACCATCCTGCAGCGAGGAGAGGATATTGCTCAGATCGAGACCCCC
>JANTHT010000068.1 GCA_024762235.1 Sulfurospirillum sp. | reverse complement strand
GCGATCTTTCCGCCAAAAGAGTGCGTGACACCCTCGATCTCCACGACTTTGTCATAAAGCGCAGAGCCCGATGCCTCTATACGCCCTCTCAGCGGCACGTGTATGACGGGCTGGAGTTTGGAGAGGGATGGTATCTGCAGTCTATAATCTGTCTGAAGTTTTTTACGTTTGGGGTAAAATTTACCATTTTTGAGCACGAGATTGGACAGTGTCGTCTTCAGCATGCCGCCGAAAGTCGCGATAGAACCCTCAAATTTTGCAGCCAGGTCACCGCTATAGCGAAAATTCCGCGGCAGTGTCATGTTGAAATCTCTCTGAATCAACCCGGTGTCGACACTTCCCGGATGCAGTTTGAGTGCCGCTTTGCCACGGGGATTTTGGGTATCGAGTTCCGGCATGTTGACATGCAAATCGAATTTGCCCAACAGATAGGGTTTTTGGTTGGCCAGCAGAAGAAAGCCCGGCAGACTTCCCCGATCGATGTCGGCTTGTATGTTTCGAATCACGTCACCGCTTTTCTCAAGCCGATACGCCACATGCGAACGAATCGCTTTCCCTTTTCCGGTAAGCGTGAGTTGCTCCGGTGTCCCTTTGAGAGTGCCGTGCAAGTCGATGGGATCTTTGAGCGTAAACTCCCCTGTTTTAAAACTTTTGGAAAAGAGCGTGTATTGCAGTTCGAATCGCTGTTGCAACAGGGACAACTTCCCATAGACCCGTGCATCGAGTGTAGCGTTGACGGTGATATTGGCATCGAGCGTGGAAGGTGTGAGACGAAAAGAGGATATCCTGATATCGTAGGGAGCGCTTTTGGCGGCGATGTAAGTGTTCAGCATCGGTTTGAGCGTATCGTTGCCGCCCGGAGTGAAGAGAAGATAACTGACACCGCCCGCAAAAGAGGCGATGATAAGTAAAAGTGCGACGAGATATTTCATGCGATCTCCTGGCAATTTAGATAGCTCCATTTTAGCGTAAAAAATTGCTAAAACCGTTTGGATGGCAAATCTTTTCCGCTGCATGCCCCTCTTCTCTTCAAAAATTCGCGAATATTCCGATATCTAAGCAAAGCGTTTAATTTTTTTAATTTTTAATTTTCAAAGGAGCACCATGTCGGCGGAGATCATACTGGAGAAGATTGATGCATTGCCTGCACTCAGTGAAAATGTCAACCGTATACTCGATATCTGCAACGATTCCAACAGTTCACTTGCCGACCTGACCGAAGCGGTCAAAGAGGATCCGCTCATCACCACCAATATCCTCAAAGCGGCAAACGCTCCGGAGTATGGTTACACGCAGGAGATCCGCGACGTTTCACAGGCGGTGACGCTCTTTGGAATGGTTTCGATCATGGGGTTTGTGATGGCCTCTTTCGTACAGGGGCTCGAGGATGTTGACCTCTCTCCCTACAGTCTCGATGCACACGGATTTATGGAGATGACCCGCAAACAGAACGCCTTCGTCACACAGTGGTTCAAACATGACAAACAGATGCTCGATTCGATCGCCCTCTCCTCGCATCTGATGGAAGTCGGGAAGATCGTCCTTGCAAATGTCGTCATCGACACATCATCGCAAAAACTCTTCGCCTATCATATAAACCAGACAGAAACGCTCTCCGACCTGATCAGGATGGAAGAGGAGATCTTCGACCTCAGCCACGAAGAAGTGACTGCACAACTGCTTCTGAAGTGGGGGTTTTCCGAAGATATCTACCATCCGCTGCGTTATACCAGCAAACCGGGAAAAGTATCGCAGGAGTACCGTAAACAGGCATTGATCCTCTATGTCGCCAAAACACTCATCAACGCACATAACTTCGACAAAAAGAAAAATCTCGCCAAAGCGGTTGCCGTCGTCAAAAAGTACAACCTCGCGCCCGAATCCTTCGTCAAAACCTACAAAGCTTTTGAAGAAATGATGTCCGAACCTGCCTGATTTTTCATCAGACCTCCGAGCAGGCCGGGTATCTCCTCTGTTCCATGCATCGCATAGTACAACTCATAATAGTTATTCAGGATATACGCCAGATCGTTTTCACTCTCATCGTTGCATACTACCAGCATTTCGTCCCCTGGTTCGACTACAAAATCATCTTCGGGCAGCAGTATCACTTCATCTCCGCGCCTGACCAGTAAAAAGAGCAGCGGATTCTCCCGGGTATAGGACTCCCTTGAACGCTTGAGAACCTGCAGCGTCACCCGTACCCCCTCCTGAAGCTTTTGCGACAAAGCGTATGCATGCGAATGATCGATGACAATTTCACACAGATGCGATTTTTCACCCATCTTGTTTCGGATTCTCTCCACCAGTGCGCAGCCCCAGGCTTCATCTTTGTCATTGAGCTGTTTGATAAAGATGTTTGCCAGTGGCATCGCCAGATGATTGAACGCCTTGTCTGCAACTATCTGCTCGAGGATATAGTTTCTGTCGATGGCGGCAGCCTTGAAGACGCTCAGATCGGTCAAAGAATTCTCTCTGGCGACAGTGTAGATCGAAGGGTTGTGTTTACGCGCAAGCATGATGACCGCCAGATTGACGATGTCGTTTCGCGTTCCGGCGACGATGACAGCCGCATCATCGATACCCGCTTCGACAAGCCGCTCTTCCATCTTCTCTTCGCTGAATATCTTTTCGATACGCTCCTGATCCGCGAAGAGATCGCGCGCATCGATGAAGACATACTCCACGCCCGCTTTTTTCAACCCCTTTTCCAGTGCCGCGCCCATGCGTCCGTACCCGTAAATGACAAACTTTCCTTTCGGTACTTTTTCCCGTTTCAACACGCGCAGAGGATGTCCATGTATCCACATCTCCAGCACCCAGAGGCTCGGTGCTGTCAGTGCCCTGTAGAGACGGTGTGAAATCACCCGGAAAGGATTTTCGACATAGTCGACACCGACACGCCGGAGATATTCACCGTTTTGCAGGGTATTGGAACGCACGATCAAACGAACACCGTTATTGAGATATCTGCACATCATCGCCAGCTGTGTATTTTTATACTCATTTTCAAAGAGAATCACCCCATATTTGCATTGCTTCTCCCTGATACCCGCCATCTTGAGTGTTTCGATATCGAGCAAATCTCCGTAAAATGCAGGAATGTAGGGCTGATGGTTCTCCAGCTTCAGTGCATCGATCTTATCTTTGTCTTTGTCTATGACGACCATACGCTGATACCTGGCACTCAACCGGTTGATCAGATTTTTCGTTACTTCATTGTAACCGAAAATGAGGATAAAAGGCGCATCCATCTCACGGATATCTTTCATAAACTTCGCGCGCGCGATCTCTTCCGAGAGTACTTTGTCCTGAATCAGAGCGACGATCGTACCGATGCCGTAAAACCAGCCGATCACCGTCAGATAGATTGAAAAGGAGACCCAGAGTTTCTGAGGGTAGGTAAATGCGTAGGGAGACTCGCCGAAACCGATCGTCGATGCCATATAGCTGACGAAATAGAAAGCGTCGAAGAAGTTGAGATGGTAGAGATTTCCCTGATCGTCGCGTCCCGGAATCATCATCATCCCCAAAATAGAGACGGCAAAAGTGAGGATGATCACTATCAGCGGTATCCTGAGACGCCGGATGACTATCCAGCTCGCATAACTTTGCATCGCTTATCTTTTAGACTTGAGTGTATCTCCTACAAATATCACAACTGAAGTGATATTTGCCAGCAGCGCACCGCCGGAGAGCGAAATGATGGCAGAAGAGGACTCCACATCCAATCCCCCGAAACCATAGAGTGCGATCGCCCAGACCGATGCAGAACCGATCAGTTGCAAGTCTGCGACAAGGCTCGTCGCCAGAAGAACGGAACCGACCTGTGTCTTGTCTCCGAACTTCATGATTGTCGCGATCAGATTGACAACGATCGCGGCGAAAAGTTCATACTTGCTGTGCTCCGCCAATACCTCCGGATTGCCGTAAAAGAACCCGAAGTTGAGTGTCATCGCGAAGATAAAGAAAAAACCGGAAATCACTTTGTAAAAGTTCATGTCATTCTCCTTTTTCAGCATCATACTCCTGCGCGACTAATAACACTCTTCAATAGATACAAAAAGTATCTCTCTGTTACCAGATCACACACATTGCAATCAAACTCTTTATGCTACAATAACAGTACCAATAAAGGAGGAACCGATGGCTCTGGCAATACTCTGTTCCGGGGGTGATGCACCCGGTATGAACGCAGCCCTCAAAAAGTTTGTGGACCATGTCTACAAATGCGGTCAAACACCGTGGTTTATCTATGACGGACTGGAAGGAATGATCGACGGCACTATCCGTCAGGCATACCACAAAGATGTTGCGGGCATCCTCCACAACGGCGGCACGATTATCGGCTCGTCGAGATCGAAACGTTTCTACGACCCCGTATATCGCAGACAGGCGTTTGAAAATCTGCAGAAATACGGCATCGACGGTGTCGTCGTGCTGGGCGGGGACGGCTCCTATAACGCCTTTGAAGTACTCAGTCGTGAACATCCCGTCAACTTTGTCGGTATTCCCGGTACCATCGACAACGATATCTACGGTACGGAGTACTGTCTGGGCGTCGACACCGCACTCAATGTCATCCGGCATGCGGTAGACAACATACGCGACACCGCCTCCAGTTTCAAACGTGCCTTTGTCGTAGAAACGATGGGACGTGAATGCGGCTATCTCGCTGCCGTAACGGCGATCACCAGCGGTGCGGAGATCTGCGCGATACCCGAAATCTGTTTCAACAAGGATGCCGCACAGGAACAGCTCAAAAAGGAGATCTCCGGAGGGCGCAGATATGTTCTCGCGATCGTTGCGGAGGGGACAAAGATGACCGAAGAGATCAGGCAATGGCTGAGTGACGAGATCGGCATGGAGACACGCGTCACGGTGCTCGGCCATATCCAAAGAGGCGGCAATCCCACTGTCAGAGAGCGTCTGATGGCGTTTGAATTCACCGTACATGCTGTCGATCTGCTCTTACACAACCATTCGGTACGCAAAGCGATCGGCTACCGCAACGGAAAATTTGAAGCGATGGATATCACCGATGTCAATGCCGGACACTACAAAATCCCGGACAACATTCTCAGAGACTTGCACTACCTCGATTAGGAGATCATCATGCTGACTATACAAAACCTCGACATCAAAAATCAAAGTGTTTTCATCCGTTGCGACTTCAACGTCCCGCTGGACGATTTTGGCAACATCCTCGATGACAGACGCATCGAAGCGAGCCTGCCCACCATCCGGTACGCACTCGACCATGGCTGCAAAATCATCCTCGCTTCCCATCTGGGCCGCCCCAACGGCTTCGACGCGAAACTCTCCCTCAAACCCGTCGCCATGAGGCTGGGGCGCCTGCTTGGACATGAGATCCTCTTTGCCGCCGATATCATCGGTGAAGATGCCCGGGCCAAAGCGGCCGCACTCCATAACGGGGAGATCCTTCTCCTCGAAAATCTCCGGTTCGAACCGGGCGAAACAAAAAACGACCTGGATTTTGCCAAAGCACTGGCCGGGTATGGAGATTTTTACGTCAACGACGCGTTCGGCGTCTGCCACAGGGCGCATGCTTCGGTCGAAGCGATCACACACTACTTCGACAAAGCACATAAAGGGGCGGGATTTCTCCTCCAGAAAGAGGTCGAATTTTTTCAAAACGCCCTGCAAAACCCGCCACGTCCATTCACGCTGATCATCGGAGGGAGCAAAGTCTCGACCAAACTCGAAGCGCTGAAACACATGCTTCCAAAAATCGACAAGATGCTCATCGGAGGCGGCATGGCATTTACATTTCTCAGGGCCCTGGGCTATGAAACGGGCAAATCGATCGTCGAGGAGGAGTTGATACCCGCTGCAAAAGAGATCATGCACGAAGCCGGCGCACACAACGTCAAACTCTTCCTCCCGGTCGATGTCGTCATCGCCGAAGAGATGAAGCAGGAAGCGCACAGCACCGTCGTTACCAGTCAGGATATCCCCGAAGGCTACATGGGACTCGATATCGGGCCGGCTACCGTGACACTCTTTGAAGAAGCGACAAAAGATGCCAGGATGATACTCTGGAACGGCCCGATGGGCGTCTTCGAGATCGACAAATTTGCACACGGCAGCTTCGCGCTTGCCCGACATGTTGCATCGCTCCACGCCACCAAAATCATCGGCGGCGGCGATACGGCCGAGATGGTACACAAAGCGGGTGTTCTCGGCAAAATGACCTTCGTCAGCACCGGAGGCGGTGCATCGCTGGAGCTGCTGGCGGAGAAGGAACTCCCGGGAATCAAAGCACTCGATGAAGGATAAGTGATGTACACAGAGGTAACGTCCGATAACGGATTTGTCACTATCATGCTCTCCAACAGTGCAGCGAAAGCCAAAATCGCCCTGCAGGGGGCGCACATTTTCGATTATACAAGAGAGGGTGAAGCACCGCTGCTGTGGCTTAGTCCGAAAGCTGTTTTTGAAAGGGGTAAAGCGATTCGCGGGGGAATACCGCTCTGCTGGCCATGGTTCGGCAAACACCCGGAACATTCCGAGTGGCCGCAGCATGGCTTCGCACGCACCGCAATGTGGAAACTGGAAAACGTCACGGAACCAAACGACCGCACTACCATCGTCACATGCAGACTCGATCACACAGAAGTGCCGAAACAGCCATACTTCCCATACAGGTTCCGGCTGACTCTGGAGATCTCTGTAGGAGAGATACTCACCCTCTCCCTGACCACCGAAAACCTGGATCAAACACCCTTTACGATCACCGAAGCGTTGCACAGCTATTTTCATGTCGGCGCGATCGACGCTGTCACTATCAACGGCCTCGAAGATGTTTCCTACACAGACGCGCTGGATCATATGCATCATGATGCATCCGGCGCACCTCTCATCGTCGAAGAAGAGGTCGACAGAGTCTACACAGATACCGAAGAGCATGTCCTGATCCGCGATGGAAGCTATCAGCGCAGTATCGTCATCGGTAAAAGCGGCAGCCGTTCTACGGTCGTCTGGAATCCATGGACCGAAAAAGCGGCAGCCATGACCGACTTTGAAGATGAGGGATATCGCTCGATGGTATGTATCGAAACCGCCAATGCCCTCGACAACAGTGTCACGATCGCACCCGGAACTTCACACACGATCAGGCAGGTCATCCTCTAAAGAGAGGGTATAAGCGAGATGGCATTATCCGTAATACTGCAAGCCGTCGGTGCGCTCGGTATCTTCATACTGGGCATGCTCATCATGACGGATGGATTGCACGCACTGGCACAGATGCGCCTGCAGTCCCTGCTGATCCGTCTCTCAAAAACACCGCTTTCCGGAGCACTCACAGGTGCACTGACGACCGCGATACTCCAATCTTCAAGCGCAACGACCGTAGCTGCAGTCGGCTTTGTCTCTGCAGGGATTCTGCACTTTTCACAAGCGCTGGGAATCATCTTCGGCGCCAACATAGGCACGACGATCACCGGCTGGCTGGTAGCGCTTTTCGGCTTCAAGCTGCCGCTGGGCGTACTGGCATACCCCATTATCTTCATCGGTGTCTCACTGCGCCTTTTCAGCTCCGGAAAATTGAGAAACTTCGGCCTGGCACTTGCGGGATTTGGTCTGATTTTCGTCGGTATCAGCATGCTGCAGGAGAGTATGTCGGCATTTAAGGATCTGGTCACACCGCAAACCTTTCCTCCCGATACATGGCTGGGCAGGATCGAACTTGTCGGCATCGGTATCCTCTTCACCCTCATCACCCAATCCTCGAGTGCCGGTGTGGCAATGGCCCTGACGGCACTCTATGCCGGAACCATCAGTTTCGAACAGGCGGCTGCGATGGTGATCGGTATGGATGTCGGTACCACTGTCACTGCAGTGATGGCTACGATCGGAGGATCCGTCGAAGCCAAACGCACCGGTCTCTCGCATGTCATCTACAATCTCTTCACGGGCGCAGGTGCGCTTTTGCTTCTGTCACCCTATATCTGGATGCTGCACCACTTCTTCCCGGAGCTTCTTGCACACGATCCGGAGATCGCGCTAGTAGGCTTTCATACGCTTTTCAACACGATAGGTGTCATTGTGATACTCCCCTTTACCTCTCTCTTTGCAAAAGCGATGCTGTGGCTGATCCCTGCGTATGAACCACCCGAGATCCGGGGACTGGACAAAAGTCTGCTCTCCCAGCCCCAACTGGCACTCAAGGCAGTTTTACCGGCAATCATACGTACTTTTATAACACTGCTGGAATATTTTGAAAGACGCATCAAAAATCTGCCGCTCAGGCGCAACGACCCGTATCTGCTGGAAGATGCTATCGAAAAGCTGGAAGCTTATGTAGATGAGATAGAACTCTCCGGACAGTCACAGCAGAGCTGGCAGACACTGGTGCATACCATCCATATACTCGACCATATGCACCGACTCTATGACCGGCTTTTCGACAAACCGGAAATCCTTGCACACTGCAAAAACAATCCCGATATACAGAGCTATATCGATCGTCTGGAGCATGCTCTGCGCAATATCCGAGTCATGCTGAAAGAGAAACAGAGTTATCTTGCGAAAAAAGAGGCGCAAAACCTCCAAAAAGAGATTGAAAAATTCGCAGGGAGATATCGTCAGCAGATCGCTTCACAGATCGCTTCAGGCAAAATCGATGTTCCCGCCGGTAAACAGAAACTGGAGCAGGTCCGGTTTCTGACACGTGCGATCACACATGTCGCACGTATCACATACCATCTGGAAAATATGGAACTCGAAAAAGGCACCTATAGAGCGTGAGCTTTGCACACTATCGACTAGAAAAACCACTGCGTGGTCAATTTATAACGCTTGTCCGTATAGTCTCCGAGATCTTTACCATACTTATCCTGCTGGTATGCCAAGCCGACCTTTGTAGAGTTTCCTCTCAGGTACCAGTTGAGACCGACGATATTTGACTTCAGCGTATAGTCACCGGCACCGTCCCACTTGTCCCACGACTCCACTCTGACAAATGGTGCCAGATAGTAAGCATCTGTAAAGAGATATTCGCCTGTAGCGTACCATCCGTTCGATTTTCCTGTCTCCGGGCTTCCCCAATCTTTGACAACGCCATCAAAGTTGAAATACTCAGCTTGTACAAAAGCCCCCAGATAGTGTGCGGATATCTCCAGATTCAGGAGTTTGTGATCGATTGTCTGTGACACCGTACCA
>JANTHT010000067.1 GCA_024762235.1 Sulfurospirillum sp. | reverse complement strand
TAGAAAAAAAAGTTTGAGTCTTTCAATTATCGGTGCTTTAACGATTGGGTTAGTCGGCTGTGGTGGCGGAGGTAGCAATAGTGGTAGTACGCAAACAGCTACTACAGGGACAGGATACTATGTAGACAGTGCCGTAGCGGGTGTTGACTATACATGTGGTTCGCAAAGCGGCAAAACCGGCAGCGACGGCAAGTTTACTTTTGAAAAAGGAAAAGCGTGTACTTTTGCTGTAGCCGGTATCACGCTCAGAACTGTACCTGCAGAGAGTCTTGCAGATCATGCAAAGATTGTAGAAAATGATGTAAAAGTCGCCCGCTTTTTACAGTCTGTCGATACAGATGGTAATTTGACAAACGGTATCCAGATCACAGACGAAGTTGTCGCTGCCGTTAAAGAGGCACTCAAACAAAACAATATCACATCCGTGCCTGAAGATGACAACCTGACTGTGGTGGTAAACGATGTCAAAAACAGTGTCATTGATTTCAAAGGTTCGGTCAAGAGTGTAGATGAAGTTCAACAGCACTTGACACATACAGAAACTGGGATTACCAGAGAACTTTTGGCGGGGAAAACTTTCTATTACATAGATACTAGGGATGATGCAAATAGTGAGGATGATATTGTTAAAGAAGTAGTTGTTAACAGTGACGCAGCGACGATTAAGTTCGGCTCACATCCTGAACGTTCTATTACTATTGAAGGAAATAAGATTATTGATAAAAACGGTGAACACTATATTGACAAAGTAACCGACAAATATATTTTAGGTCATGATAGTCATGGTGAGTTTAAATTTTACTTTAAAAAAGCAGATGCAGCGGCTGTACTTGGAGGTGGTGGCTCAACACCAGGCGCTTCCAGCTCCCTGCAGACACAATTGCTAAACGGTCGTGTCTGGGGTGAATACAAGCAAGGAGCAACTCTCCCTAAGACCTGTTATATTTTTAACTCGGCAAACAGCATAACAGCATATTTCGACGGCGATATCTCAAAAAAATATGTGGGTTCGTATGAAATCAACGGGAATGTCATCAGTTATCCTTCACTCGATGTAACTGACACGCTTACGCAACAGGCCGACGGCACATTCGCTGTCCACAAAGTCTGGCCCGATGACGTCGACGACCGCATCTGGAAAGTTACTCCCAATTGTACAGATATCATGCAAAATGATGAAGGCGAAAGAAAAAGGGTCGGGGGTTGAAAATTAACTTTTTTAGAAAGTAAAAAATCAAATCCTGACCCCCCATGCTATAACTACTCACGCTGGAATCCCAAAAGGGTAGAGCAAAATGGGAATTTAGGGTCAGGGCTTTACTTTTAACCAAATATAACATTAACTCCTCTTATAGAGGATTAGAGCAAAAAAGTTAAAAGTAAAGCCATCGTATCATAAAAAATAGCAATTTAGCTATCATTTTAAAAGAGTTTGTTTAGTAGTGATAGATCGGGTTTAAGCCCGAAGCGGTTACTTCTCTTAAAGAAGATAACCAGCTTGAGGGTCAGTTAGATTATTGCACTAATGAATTTCTTGCCCCTTCCTGTGATGATCCCAGAGAAAAACTGGCGCTGAGTCTGATCGAAAGGATTTCAGAAGATGGCACCATATTAGCATACAATATGTCTTTTGAAAAGCGCGTGATCAAAAGTCTTGCCGGCCAATTGCCTCATCTGCATGATCGTTTGATGAAAATACACGACAACATACAGGACCTGATGCTTCCGTTCAAAATCAAGGCTTGCTATCTGCCTCAGATGAAGGGGAGCTACTCTATCAAAGCAGTACTTCCTGCACTTGTTCCTGAGATGCAGGAAGCATACAAAAAGCTTGAAAGCGTGCAAAACGGAAGTGATGCAATGCAGGCGTTTGCCAGACTGTGTGAGATAGAGGATGAGAAAGAGCGTATCAAACTCCGAAATGCTCTGCTTGAGTATTGTAAGCTTGATACTTTGGCAATGGTAGAAGTATTGCGGAAGTTGCGTAAAAGCGTGTGTGAGTGATGTGTTAATAAGAGTAAAGTATTATCTTCTAAAAAGTAGAAAATTCCAGTAAAATAGCATAAGGAGATTTTCTATGCAGGAATCAAGATACAACAATAGCCGGATTTTGGTGATTTTAAAGCAGGGAGCGAGAGGTTAGTGCATCATGAGCAGCTATGAACCACCTTATACTATTACTACAAAGATGCTGGCACTCTCTACGGAGATTGGAGAAGCCCTGACAAAGCTGGAGTATGAAGAAAACAGAATCATCACGCCGCAACTTCGCAAAATTAATCGCATCAAAACGATCGCGGGCACGCTGGAGATCGAGGGGAATTTTATAGGGGAAGAGAAGATTACCGCTCTGTTGGAAGGTAAAAGAGTTCTTGGCACTTATGAAGAGATTTTGGAAGTCGAGGGAGCGATAGAGGCATACAGAGCTTTTGAAAGTTACGGCTTTGATTCTCTTGATGATTTACTGAGAGCACATAAGCTGCTCATGAAAGGTATTTTGAAAAACGCAGGAAGTTTCAGAAGCATCAATGTCGGTGTCGGCAATCATGAAGGTGTATCGTATGTCGCACCGCCACATGGGGTGGTGCCTGATCTGATGAAACAGCTGTTTACGTGGCTGCAAAAGAGTGATGAACATCTGCTGATTAAAAGCTGTGTCTTTCACTATGAGTTTGAGTTTATCCATCCCTTTAGTGATGGCAACGGCAGGATTGGTCGACTGTGGCAGAGTGTTATTTTGTATCATTGGCGAAAGGTTTTCAATGCCATACCGACAGAGAGTATGATCAGAAATCATCAGGAACGTTATTATCAGGTATTGGAAGAAGCCGGAGAATTGGGTGAATCTACGCCGTTCATTGAGTTTATGCTTGAAGTGATTTTAGAGACCATACAAAAGGTCGGTAATAGGGTCGGTAATAGGGTCGGTAATGAATTGAGTGCAAATCAGCAACAGATCATTCTGGCTTTGAGAGACAATCCAAAACTCTCCGCACAAAAACTTTCTGAAATTATCGGTATCTCCAAAAGAAAGATAGAAGAGAATCTTGCCAAATTAAAAGGCAAGGGGATGGTGCAACGTATAGGTGGAACAAGAGGGTACTGGGAAGTAAGTGATGAAGTTTGATCAAGAATTTCCTGGTGAGGTGATCATCCGACACTCCGCTACTCCACCGAAACAACCACTCCCTCATACCCCGCCTTTTCGATCGCCTGGAGTAGCGCTTTTTGCGTCGCGTTGTCGTCGTAGGTGACGGTGGCGGTTTCGCTGTTGAGTTTCACTTTCGCGCGGAGGACACCGGGTGTTTTCATGAGGCTCTTTTTGATGGCGGTGGTGCAGAGCGGGCAGGTCATGCCGCTGACTTTGATCTGTGCGATGTGGACGCCGGCGAAGAGCAGCAGCGGGGCAAGCAGTAAAAACAGATACTTCATGCGTCACTCCAGTATGTAGTTGATCCACCACGGATAGGTGAGCAGCAGCGGGATGAGTACGGTACCGATGGTGAGGTAGAGGAGGTAGCGGCTGCAAAAGGTGCTGCTGCATGCGGTGGCTTTGCGTTTGGTTTTGAAGTAGTCGTACCAGAGATAGAGCAGTACGGCGACGGAGAGCAGCGTGAAGTAGCCGCGGTAGGGGGCGAGCACGTGTAAAAAAGAGAGCGAACTCATGCTCACTCCGAAGATCAGGAAAAGCAGCGGTGCCAGACAGCAGCTTCCGGCGAGTATGGCAGAGAGAATCGCCCCGCCGATCAGCGCGTAGAAACTCTTTCGCTCTTTCATGGTCAGAAGAGCTCCTGTGAGGTGAAACGGTAAGAGAAGGTTTTGGGAGCGTAGTAGTTGAGCACTTCGTCCTGCACTTCTGCGTAGGGGTATCCGAGCATGTTGAGCGGGTACTGCTCCGGTCTGGGGTAGAGGACAAAGTCCCTCGCGGAGTTGAATCCGATCCAGTTCATCTCCCATGTATGCAGATAGCGCTTTTTGAGCGCCTGTACGCGGGGGTCGCCGTATTTGCGTTTTTCGACCAGCTCCAGCTTGGTGATGTCCGCCGGGTCGCTCGGTATCCATCCCGCGCCGGGGATGTAGTACTCGACGCGGCAGTGTTGCCATGTGGAGATGTCGGCGAACCCTTTGTCGTCCGATTTGCCCAGTGCCGGGGAGAAGTGCGACTTGCCGACCCGGATCCCGAAGACTTCTCTGGCGGGGATCCCCGCGGCGCGCAGCAGTGCGACAAAAAGCGAACTGATGTCGGTGCATTTGCCGCCGAAGTAGCCGCTTCGCATCATCTTGCCCGCATCGCCGATACCACAGCCGATCACGGCCGGGTCGCGAAATGTCGTTTCGGTTACCCAGTCGTAGATGGCGGAGACACGCTGAAATCTGTCGCCGATTCCCTTCGTCAGTTCAGCCGCTTTCTGCGCCACCTTGCCGTCGGTGGGGATGTGTGCGGTCGGTTTGAGGTAGAGTCTGACCGAGTCGGGGATCGGCAGATTTTGCCGGCTTGCACGGAGGATCTTTTGCAGCGGCACGCTTCTGTCGGTCGTCTCCAGCTCCATCTCTATCGTCAGCTTTTTGGGTCTGTCGCTCTTCTGCCATGCGGTGTAGAGGATCTGCGCATCGTAGTCGTTTTTGCGGTTGATGTTGCTCATGTCGTAGTTGCCGGTACAGCGTAGCAGCTTCACCTTTTGCCACGGTGTGTGGCGGGGCAGCGGGTTCCAGAGCCTGGCGGGAAAGAGTTTCTGATCATATTTGAGGTCGAAGTCGAAAAGGAGTCTGAATCTTCTCTTATGCGGATTCCCCGCGGCTGTGAGGCTTGCAGGCAGCAACGAAAGCGACAGCAGCGCTGCGGAAGTTTTGATGAAATAGCGTCTCTTCAAGTGGTCTCTCCTCTCTGTCGGTGCGGTGATAGATTGTAGCAAAAAGCGTTTGAAGAGATTGCCGACACTCTAACCGGGATAGCGCTACAATATACGATGCAGCCTTTTTTCACCAATCCCCATATCCAGACCCTCTACGCCGCTTTTGCTCCGAAGCCGCTTCTCTCTGGCCTGAAGTGGGAGCGTTTCGAACTTCCCGACGGTGATTTTGTCGATTGTGTCTGGCAGGGTGAAAAGTATGCGACGCTGAAGCGTCCGGTGGTGGTGCTGTTTCACGGGCTGACGGGATCGGTTCGTTCTCCCTATATCCTGCGGACGATGGAGCGGCTTGGCAGGCTCGGGTTTGCGGTGGTGCTGATGCACTTTCGCGGGTGCTGCGGTGAGCCGAACCGGTTGCCGCGATCCTATCACAGCGGGGAGACGGAAGATGCCAGGCTCTGGCTTCAAGAAGTCAAAAGGCGTTATCCGCAGAGTCCGCTCTTTGCGGTCGGTTTTTCACTCGGCGGCAACATGCTGCTGAAACTGATGGGAGAGTGCGGGGCAGATGCCTTGCCCGATGCGGCGGTGGCGGTAAGTGCACCGATGGATCTGGCAGCATGCGCAAACAGGATCGATCAGGGCTTCTCCAGACGCTATCAGCATCATCTCATGAAGCCTCTGAAAAAAGAGCTTATCGAAAAATACAGACGCTTTGACATGCATGCGCTGATCGGCCTGCGTGAAAAAGATGTGGCGAGTTTGCGAACTTTTTGGGAGTTTGATGATGCCTGCACAGCACCCGTGCATGGGTTTGAGAGCGCCGCAGACTACTATACCCGCTGCAGTGCGAAACGATTTTTTTCGGATATCGTCAAACCAACACTGATCATCCATGCCAAAGACGACCCTTTTACCGGAGAGGGTGTGATTCCCCGTGCACATGATCTGCCCGAAAATGTCATGCTGGATGTTCAGGAACACGGCGGGCATATCGGTTTTGTGAACGGAAGCTTCATGAAACCGGAGTTCTGGCTCTATGAACGGATCGCGGACTATTTTTCAAAGATCGTATAATAGAATCCTCTGAATAATTTGCTGATCGCACAACATCTGCAGCGGAAGGGTCAAAATTTGGAACAAATTTTGGGGCCCCGCCGTGAAGCCGTTTGAGAGAAGTGAATTATTCAGAGGATTCAATATAAAAAACCAAACAACCAAAGGGGAATGACATTATCATACCCGCTCTCTATCTCATCGATTGCCAGATAGGCATTTTTGAGCTCTTTGATCTGTTTTGCATCTTTTGATTTTCCTCCTGCCTCCAGGACATACGTTTCATCTACAAGAAAATCACCTTCATGATGATAATGCACCTGATGATCCGTTAAAAGCTGGGATACGATGAAACTCTCTCTGACAGCACCTTTATCGGCTTTTGCACAGAGAACGGCAAAAAGGTTTGGGTTGTTGAGGAGGATCTTGTCGGGTGTGTGGATGGTTTTGTGCCCTTTACTGCCTCTTAGTATGTTTAACAAAGAGCCTTTCTGCATATAGTCCAGATATTTTGACAGGGTACTCCATGAAAGCGCTGCACTGTTTGAAAGTTTTGACTTGTTTACTTCATAAGGTGTTGTACTGCATAACATATAGAGTACTTTTTTCAGAGCGTCAAGCTTTTCATGACTGATGTGAAATATAGAGGCGAGGTCACTCTCTATGGTTGTGTTGACTACCTCAAGCAGTCTGTCGCTGTAGCTGTTGATACCCTCTTTGAAAAACGGATATGCGCCATACTCCAGATAGTCACGAAAATGTTCCAGCGGTTTAAATGCACTGATCAAATCAACCGTTATATCTTCATGTGATGATACAATCTCTGCTAAAGTATATGATCGCAGGTGAGCGATATTTTTCAGTGCCAGATACTCCCTGAAAGAGAGGACAGGCATATGATAAACGAGAGCTCTTCTGGAAAGATCTCCGATCTCATGTTTGATATTGATAGCGGATGAACCTGAAAAGATCACTTGCAGATCTGTAAAATCGTAGATCGACTTTATGTGCGTGCTGAAATCTTTAACTTTGTGTATCTCATCGAGCAGTAACAGTTTGCCGCCATGTGTATAAAAATCATCGGCTATCTCATAGATGTTTTCGCCGAGGATGGCGGGATGGTCGCACGAGATATAAAGCATTTGAGAAGGTTTATACTTGCACGATTTGGCATATTGGTGCAGGAGTGTTGTTTTCCCCGAACCCCTGCCACCTGTTACACCGATGATCTGTGCGGAAAAATCTATCTTTTCGTACAGAAATCGCTTAAAGGCAAATGTCCTGGTGCTTAAAAATCTTTTGGAAAGCTTGCTGAGTATCGGCTTCATATCTATCCTATGATATTAAATGCATTTAATAATTTTCATATTATACTATTAAATACGTTTAATATCAAATCGAGATTTTCTCTACTACCCCGCCTCTCTGCAGATAAAACCGGTCAAAGTCGTTGGCGATGAAAACCTGGCCTTTGTAATGTGCTCTGATCTCCTCTTCCAGAAGAGTGATGCCATACGGCGATTCAGCGTCGTATCGGGCGCTGATGTGGGTGGCGATGAGGTTTTTGACGCTGTGGTGCGCGCAGGCGATGCCGAGGTCGCGTGCAGTGGTGTGGAGTACTTTTTTGGCGAGATTGTCGTAGACTGCCTGTGTATAGGTGGCTTCGTGGATCAGCAGGTCGAGGTTGTCCAGCGCGTCTGCGAGTATCTCCGGTTTTTGGTTGTCTCCGGCGATGATCACACGGCGTCCGGGGGTGGGAGAGAGCATGTAGTCCGCCGGATCGAGCAGGGTGCCTTCGTGCATGATTTTTTTACCCTTTTTGAGTTCTCCGTAAAGCGGTGAGGGCGGCAGTCCGGCGGCGCGGAGCTTTTTTTCATCGAGTTTGTTGGCGATGTCGTTTTCCCGGATGTAAAAAGCACAACTGGGGACCGAGTGCACCAGCGGCAGCGTGCTGAGTTGGAATTTGTCGAAAACGAAGGTATCATGCGGTTCATATTCGATATATCTGATCTCGAACCCCAGATGCATCTCGGAGAGTTTGATCGTACATTCCACGAACTCCCTGATGCCTGCGGGACCGTAGATCGTCACGGGGCGCAGCGCTTCGTCCATCTTTTTGGACGCGAGCAGTCCCGGCAGACCGAAGATATGGTCGCCATGCATGTGTGTGATGAATATGGCGGCGAGTCTGCCTATTCTGAGCGGGCTCTTTTGTAACTGGTGCTGGGTTGCTTCACCGCAGTCGAAGAGGTACCATTTGTTGTCCTGGTCAAACTCCACGCCCAGTGCGGTGACGTTGCGTGCTCTGGTCGGTTTGCCTGCACTCGTTCCCAGAAAGGTGAATTTCATGAACTGCTCCTCAGAATCTGACGTTTCTGGTTCTTTTGCAGCTGCATGCGTTTGAGATTGGGGACGTGGGTGGCGTGCTGCTGGAGGATGCCGGGGATCTTTCTGCCACGGATCTTGACGATATCGCCTATCATGCTGTCCGCGATGAGTGTTTTGTCGTAACTGAGCTCCTCCGTGAGATAGCGAAAGAGGAGTTCACTCAGACGCATGAGCGAGATCTGCCAGGTCGATTCGGTCTGGGTGTAGATCCACTCGCTGAAGGCGAAAAATCCCTCATAGACACTTTGCTCTTTCCAGAGATAGTCGATGGTCCGGTAGAAGTTGCCGCTGTTGTATGTCAGGTCCCAGAAGCGTGAAAAGCGTTTGAGTTTCTGCAACATCGCGAAGGAGATGAAGTCGTTCTGGAGGATTTCGTAGGGCGGCTTGTCGGAGTAGACCATGTGGTATTTCGCGTCGTGGCGGTCGAGTGTCGTGCCGGAGAGCTTTTTGAGGATACCGATCTGTATCTCCGAGCCTGTCATCGCTTTGAGGTGGTTGAGGTTGTCGGCGAAACTCTCCACGCTCTCTCCCGGCAGTCCGATGATCAGATCGAGATGCAGGTGCGCGTTGGTTTCGTTTTCCAGAAATGCGATGTTCTCCCGCACCTTTTGCAGATCCATACGGCGGTTGATATTGGCGAGGATCTGGGGGTTGAGTGTCTGGATGCCGATCTCAAGCTGCAGGGCCCCTTTGGGAAACTGTTTGATACGCTCTTTGAGGCGTTCGGGAAAGTTGTCGGGGATCACTTCGAAGTGCAGGGTATAGTGTTCCTTTTTTGCCAGAAAGTAGTCCAGCAGGCGGTTTGCAAGCTTGATGTTGAGGTTGAAGGTTCTGTCGATGAACTTGAAGTTGCGCGCCCCCTTTTGCCAGAGTATCTCGAACGCGTCCAGCAGTTCGTCCATATCGAAACCGCGGACGCGCTCGTCGATGGCGGAGAGGCAAAA
>JANTHT010000066.1 GCA_024762235.1 Sulfurospirillum sp. | reverse complement strand
TGCACTCTTAAGAAAGAAACTACAAGAAGTACAGTAACAGAGTAGCCAAATCGTCTTTCTTTGATGCAACTCGAATGGTGATTCCCTCATTTTTCAATCTTTTTATAAATAGAGCTTAAATTGTAAAAGCAAACTTTATCTTAACGTGTTATTTGATAGTAGGGTTCACTTTTAATCCTATTGAGTGCCATACCTCCAAAAAATCAGGTTTTTCAGGGTCGACTATCAACCACAGCAGCCACTCTCTTCAGTGCAGCAAGACGCCTCTTTTTTTACAAAAAGCGGTTTGAATATGAACCAGAGCACAAGTCCCCACAAAACGATGCTGCTTGCCATGGCGACGATGCCTGCATGCTCTCCCATGTGTACCAGCGATTTGGGGTCGATGCTGCTTTTGTCGAAGATGTAGTCGAGGCCCAGCCCGAAGAGGATGCTCCCGACGACGATGGTTGTGAGGTAGATGTAGAGCGATCTGGTGCCGAGTATCTTCTTGACCACGCCGATGGTGACGGTGTTGGTGGCGGGTCCGGCGCTTAGAAAAACAAATGCCGCGCCGGCGCTCACACCGGAGAGCATGAGTCCCGCGGCGATGGGGAGCGATGCGGTCGCACAGACATACATGGGGACTGCGATCGCGATGACGATGAGGTAGGAGAGCCAGTTGTAGGTTTTGATGATTTCGCTCAGGTTGTCCGGAATAGCCGCAGTGATGAGCGCTCCGATCAGCAGTCCCCAGAAGAGGGGTTTCGCGATATCTCCCAGTAGCGTGATAAATCCGTATCTGAGTGCGGCGATGAGAGAGAAGCCTTTTTTAGGGGTATTGTCACAACCGCAACCGCTGTCACATCTGCTCTCTTCTGCCGGTGCCGGAGCGGTGGCGGCAAAAGTGCCGGGTGCGGCAGCGGGAGAAAATGCAGGTTTTGTGGGTGCGAAGGCCGCTTTGGTTGCGGCAGAGGTTACGGGTGCCGCTGTTTCTTCTTCATGTCCGAAGATGTTGGTCAGTATGCCCGCGCCGATGGAGATGATCATCGAAGTGACGACCCGATAGATCGTGAAGATCCAGCCAAAGATCCCGTATGTCGCGAGTATGGAGTCGATGCCTGTGATCGGTGTGGAGATGAGGAAGGAGAGTGTGGCGCCTTTGCTCGCGCCGCTCTTTTTGATCCCTGTGGCGAGCGGTATGACACCGCATGAGCAGACCGGCAGGGGGATGCCGAAGAGGGTCGCCTTGACGACGGAGCTGACGTTGTCGTCTCCCAGATGTTTCGTGACGAGCGATTCGGGTACCACTTCGTGCAGGATCCCTGCAAAAAAGAGTCCGAAAATGATATAGGGAGCCATCGCGTTGCTCAGTTCGACAAGGGCTTGCCAAAATTCGATCATATATTCCATACTATTTTTCTCCTGTTTAACATGCAAATTGTAAGATAAGAGATATTTATTTTGGCTTAAGCGGAAGTATAGAAGCGGCTACTTGATGCCGGCTTCTACGAGGTCGTGGATATGGAGAATCCCTCTGATGTGTTTCTCTTCATCGGTGATGACCAGATGCTGGAGTTTGTTCTGTTCGATCAGTTTCAGCGCCTCACTGGCGAGCATCTCTGCATCGGTGATATAGCGGGGATTTTTGGTGGCGTAGGTTTCGGCACTGGCATCGAGTGAAAAATCCTCCTGCATGAGTGCGCGACGCAGATCCCCGTCGCTCAGCACGCCTGCGAGTTTGCCATCCTTTTCGATCAGGACATTTCCCAGCCTTCCCTCACTCATGACGACGATAGTCTCCTTGAGCGGGGTATCGGGTTTGACGACGGGGAGGTTTTCAGTGCGCATCATATCTTTGATCTTGACAAAGAGCATCTTTCCCAGACTGCCTCCGGGATGAAAAGAGGCGAAATCCTCTTTGCGAAAGCCGCGTTTCTCCATCATGCAGACAGCCAGTGCGTCGCCAAGCGCCATCGTGAGCGTTGTCGAAGAGGTAGGTGCGACACCCAGCGGACATGCTTCGCGGGTCACTTTGATGGGGATCAGGACATCGGCATAACGTCCGAGTGTCGTGTTCTGCTCTTTTGCCATCGCGATGAGGGGGATGTCGAAACGTTTGATGTGCGGGAGGATTTTTGTCAGCTCTTCGCTCTCTCCGCTGTAGCTGATGGCCAGGACGGCATCCTCTTTGCCGATCATGCCCAGATCGCCATGGAGCGCTTCTGTAGGATGGAGGAAGAAACTGCTCGTACCGGTACTGGCGAAAGTGGCTGCCATCTTGGAGGCGACCAGCCCGCTTTTGCCCACACCCGTGATGATCAGCTTCCCTTTGACGGCATCGATGATCTCGACAGCCTTTTCGATCTCTTCACCGAGTCTCGAAGCGGCCGTAACGAGCTCCTGCGCCTCGGTCCGCAAAACCTGTTGCGCTATCTTTGTATAGTCCATGCTGTCCTACATCAAAAAGACTGTCGGTACGATAGTCGGATATTTTTTGTAGTGGCGGAAGATATGCTTTCGGATCACCTGGCGCAGATCTCTTTCGATCTCTCTGGGATCGACGAGTTTTTCCGGTTTGGAGTTGATGAGGAACTGATCGATCACTTCTTCCATCTCCTTGCTGAACTGCTTGTCTTTCTTGTCCGGTACAATACCGTAAGTACGTACGACAGGTTTTCCGATGAGCTTTTTGGTCTGCTCGCTGATCTGTACCACCAGCATGACGATCCCCGCTTCGGCGAGATTCTGTCTGTCGATGACGACATCGTCGTCGATCTGTCTGTTGATCTGGTTGTCGATGTAGGTTTTGCCCGCTTTGACGGTACCTACCTTGCGCAGTCCTCGCTGGCTCACTTCGATCTGATCACCGTCGCTCATCAAAAGGATATTGCGGGGGTTGACACCGCACGCGATACCTGTCTGGGAGTGTTTGTGGATATGGTTGTACTCTCCGTGTACCGGCATGAAGAACTTTGGTTTGATCAGGCGGAGCATCAGTTTCTGCTCTTCCATCGCGGCATGTCCGCTGACGTGGATCTCACTGAAGTCCTGGTAAGCGACACTCGCACCCGCTTTGATCAGAAAGTTGAGGATCCTTGAGACGCTCGCTTCGTTACCGGGGATCGCCTTGGCGGAGATGATGATCTGATCGGTCGGTTTGATCCTGACATGTCTGTGCTCGTTGGTCGCCATACGGTAGAGGGCGCTCATGCTCTCTCCCTGACTTCCCGTGGTGACGATCAATACATCTTTGTCGTCATATTTGTTGATCTCATGCGGATCGATGAAGATACGGCGATCGAGATTGATGTATCCCAGTTCGATGGCGATGTCGAGGTTACGCTCCATAGAGCGTCCGATGACACACACCTTTCTGTTGTACTTGATCCCATGCTGGATGGCCTGATAGACCCGGTGTATGTTCGAGGAGAAAGTAGACATGATGACACGCCCCTTCGCCTGTGAAAATATCTTGTCGAAAGTCGGTCCGACAGTGCTTTCGCTCGGGGTAATGCCGGGTTTATAAGAGTTGGTCGAGTCACTCAAAAGCAGCAGAACACCTTTTTCTCCGTAGTGTGCAAAACGGTGGAGGTCTGTCGGCATACCGTCGATCGGCGTATGGTCGATCTTGAAGTCACCGGTGTGAATGATCGTACCCGCATCGGTCGTGATCGCAAGTGACGAAGCGTCGATGATAGAGTGGGTGATATGCATCCATTCGATCTCGAAATCCCCGATCTTGTAGACTTTGCGCTTTTCGATGGGGATGAAGTAGCTCTTGTCCTTTTTGAGTCCGTGCTCGTCGAATTTGTTGGCGAGCATCCCGAGAGGCAGCGGTGTACCGTAGATAGGATATTTGAACTGTTTGAAAAAGTAGGGGACCGCACCGATGTGGTCTTCGTGCCCGTGTGTGATGATGATCGCGTCTATCTTGTCTTTGATCTTGCGGATGTAGCTGAAGTCTGGTACGAGGATGTCGACACCGTGCATATCTTCACTCGGGAAGCTCATCCCGATATCGATGATGATCGCCGAAGTTGCAGTCTCCATAACCATGAAGTTTCCGCCGATCTCTCCCAGGCCGCCAAGCGGGGTGATTTTGACTGTCGCGTTGGAGGGTTTGATCTTGTTATAGCAGGCGAGTGCGTCGGCGCGTACTTTTTTGTTGGCTTTAATCGCATCTTTGATCTTGAGCTCCCACTCCTGGTTTCCCAGTTTTGCGGAAAACTTCGGCGGTCCCTTGCGCTTTTTGGGACGGTTGCCCTGTCCGCTCTGGCCTCCCTGCCCCTGGTTCGGCTGTTTCTGGTTGCCGTTGCGGTTGCTGTTGTTTCTGTTTCTGTTCTGACTGTTGCGTCTTGGGTTGTTGTTTCTGCTTTGGTTTTGCGGACGTTCGTTACCGGTTGCACCGGTATTGGCGGCTGCATTTTCACCGCTGTTTGCAGCACTGTTGTTTTGATTGTTTTGGTTGTTGTCTTCCATCATGCGTCCTATTTATTTAAATTTTTAAACAATAGGTGATAATTTGAAGTTTCGAGTTGATGGGGTCTCGCGTTTTGGGGTATCTCAAGTTTCGCAAACTGTTCCAGAAGCTGCTCTTTCGCAAAGCGCTCCTGCAGATTTTTGATCAGCATCTTTCGAGGCTGCCTGAACGCCGCTCTCAAAAACTCTTTGAAAGCGTCGAGTCGCTCTTCGTTTCCAAAGAGATCGTCATCTGTGAAATTTTTCACTTTTTCCAGTTTTAAAACCGCGGAAGTCACTTTCGGAGGCGGGTTGAAACACTCAGGTCCCACATCGAAAAGTATCTGCGCGTTTGAAATACTATTTGCCAGAACGGACAATGCTGAAAAACTCTTTTCACCGCTTCGGGCGGCGAACTTTTCAGCGACCTCTTTTTGAATCATCACCACGATCGTGTGGCACCGGGGATCTTCCAGCGCTCTGAGGATGATGTTCGTCGCGACGTAGTAGGGGAGGTTTGCGATGAGGTGATACGCTTCATCTCTGAGCGTTTTGGAAGACCATGCTTCCATCACATCACTGCAGACCAGCTCCAGGCGGTCGCTCGTTATTTCGGTCTTGAAATTATCCTGCAAATAACCGCATAACTCTAAATCAATTTCAAAAGCCGTCACATGTTTTTGCGCACGTATCAGCTCTCTCGTTAAATCACCTAAGCCAGGCCCAATCTCGACGACAGGCAGATCGTCTCTGGGCATCGCTTGGATGATTTTCTCTTTGATCGTTGCATCTTTTAAAAAGTTTTGGCCAAAGCGCTTCTTTGCCTGAATCAAATGATATAGCCTTTTTAAAAATCTTATTTTACTTTAAAGATACTTAAGAGTTGTTTATAATCTCACTTTATGCACCGAGATGTTCGGCAAAGTAGGAGCTTCGTATCAAAATACCTGATGCCACTGCGCTAAATCCCATCGCAAGGGCGATTTCCCGCATCTCGTCGAAAAACTCCGGCGGGTAGTAGTGTCTGACAGGGTGGTGTGCGGGGGAGGGTTGGAGGTATTGGCCCAGTGTCAGCTGCGTCACACCGACTTCGAGGAGATCATGCAGTGTTTCGGTGATCTCCTCCTGCGTTTCACCCAGTCCCAGCATGAGGGAGGATTTGACGGGTCTGTCGGTGTGGTCGGCGTAGTAGCGCAGGGTTTTTAGCGAACGGTCGTAGTCACTCTGGGGGCGAATCGTTTTGCTGAGGCGCCGGACAGTCTCCTGATTGTGGGCAAGTTTGTCGGGATTGCAGGCGATGATAATATCAAGGGCTTTGCTGTTTGCCCTGAAATCGGGGGTGAGGAGTTCGATTCTGGTTTTGGATGATATGCGGCGGATCGTTTCGACGCATCGGGCAAAGTGTGATGCCCCGAAATCGTTCATATCGTCGCGGTCGACGGAGGTGACCACGACGTAGTCGAGGTCCAGTTTCTGAATCGCTTCGGCCAATCTCTGTGGTTCAGTCGGATCGGTCGGAAGCGGTTTTCCTGTGGCGACATTGCAAAATTTGCAGGCTCTGGTGCAGATATCTCCGAGTATCATGAATGTGGCGCTTTTGCGGGCGTAGCACTCGCCCCGGTTGGGGCATGCGGCGGCTTCACAGACGGTGTTGAGGGCATGCGTATCCAGTATTTCGGTGATTCGGGTGATCTCTTCGGGATTCGGTGCTTTGACTTTCGGTTTATAGGGTGTCATCAAAAACCTTTTCTATATCTTTGATTATGAAGTTGTTCACAGTTTCACAGTTGATGTGAATATCTTCATTTTGCAGAGAAGTAGCCTGGATCGCCTGCAGATTGCAGGGATTGACCCGATTGTGAAATGTGAGATTGACGTCGACATTGAGCGCGACACCATGCAGACTGACTCCCTCTTTGTAGCGAAACCCCAGTGAACAGATCTTGCGGTTTTCGATGTAGAAGCCGGGATTTTCTTTGTCATAGAAGAAAGGTTTGTCAAACCGGTTGAAAAAGTTGCTGAAAACGGTGCGCACCTTTCTGAAAAAGAGGGGCGGGCTGGGGGCCTGAAAACAGAAGTAGTAGATATTCTGTCCCGGTGAGTGACAAGTGATGGAGCCACCGCGGTCACTACGGATAACCGGTACACTCCATCGCGCCTCCCACGCATCCCGTCCGACGGTATGACATGCCGGGTGGGAGGTGAGGATGAGGTGGTTTTGCCCGTCGTTTTTTGCCGACTCATGTACGGCAAGCATCTGTGCATATCCCTCTTCGTAGGGTAGCTCTCCCCAACGGTGCAGGATCATAGCCTGAAGTAAGCCCGCTCCAGTGCTTCACTGAAAGTGGGATGCGCCATGATCGTTCTGCGGGCAAGTGTTTTGTCCATCTCCCCGGCGAGCGCCATCGCAACGGGTGCGATCAACTCTTCCGCGTCTGGTGCGAGCACTTCGCTTCCGAGGATAAATCCTACGTTGTCGGCATAGACGATCATCATCCCTTCGCCGGCTTCATGAAAAGAGGATGCGACAAAGTGACTCAGCGGTACGACACTCTCTTTGAAATCGATCTTTTTCGCTTCCAGCATCGCTCTGTTCTCTCCCACTGTGGCGTAACTCATAGGCAGGGTGTGGATAAATTTGACGACATGGTCGAGGTTGATGGTTTTTGGATTTTTCCCGGTGATCCTCTGGGTGACATAAAGTGCCTGGGCACGTGCGGCGTGGGCGAGTTGCAGTTTGCCGTTGCAGTCGCCGATGGCGTAGTGGTTTTGCAGGGTGGTTTCGAAGCGTTCGTCGGTGTCGATGCCTCTTGCGATGGCTATGGCGTCAGTCTGTATGACATCGGTGTTGGGTTTGCGTCCGGTGGCGACCAGCAGTTTGTCGAAGTACTTCGAGCTGCCCTCTTCGAAGGTGACATGCACACCCCTCTGGGTCGTTTTGGCTTTTTGGACAGGGTGGTTGGTCAGATGGGTGATGCCGAGTTTTTCGATCTGTTTGAGTAGCGTATTCTGGATGAGCGGGTGGGCGTTTTTGAGTTTGCCGTCGTGTCGGGAGATGAGCGTTGTTTGGATCCCGGCGGAGGCGAAAAAGCTTCCCATCTCCAGCCCGATCGCGCCGTCGCCGTAGATGGCGATCTCTTCGGGAAGTTCTTTCATGGCCAGTACTTCGTCACTGGTGATGACCCCTTCTCCGTCGTAGACGATGCCTTCCGGGATGAAAGGGGAAGAGCCGGTGCCGATGACGATATGGTCCCCCTCGAGCGTTTGGTCGCCCACTGCTACCGTATGGGGTGCGGTCAGCACGCCTCTGCCTTCGATCAGATCAACTTTGGCACACTGCATCGTCACCGCTTTGGTGGCATGTTGGATCAGTGCATTCTTCTCTTCCTGCAGCAGGGCCATGTTGAGATTTAGCGTACCGCTGAAGAGCGGATTTTTGCTCTGGCGGAGGGTGTTGGCATGGTGGAGGAACATTTTGGAAGGGATACACCCCTTGTGGAGGCAGACACCGCCCAGTTGCTGCAGATCGTTCTCGATCAGTGCGACGCTAAGACCCTCTTTGGCCGCAGTGACGGCACCCGCGTAGTTGAGTCCGCCGCCGATGTAGATGATATCGTATCGCGTTTTGCTCATAGCTGTTCCTTCCATGTTTTGGGATCTGTGGCAAGGCTTTTGAGAGTTTGTGTAAAGAGGCCCGCCTGATAACCGTTGATGAGGCGGTGGTCGAGTGTGAGGGTGATGCTGAGTTTGTTGTCTACCGCCGTGCCGATCGCCGCGATCGCACTGTCGTTTTTGTTGATCATCGCATCGAAACGCTCGACCCCCAGCATGCCCAGATTGGAGATGCCGAATGTCGATCCTTCCATATCCGCTGCGCTCATCGTACCGTTTTGCGCTTTCGCTTCATACGCTTTGAGTTGTGCGTCGATCTCGTCGCTGCTGAGGAGGTTGGCATCTTTGAAGACGGGCATATAGAGGTACTCTCCATGCGCCACCGCCAGTGAGATGGAGGCGTTGGGGTAGGTGATGATCGTCCCCTCTTTGTAGATGGAACGGAACTGCTCGTGTGCCATCATAGCTTTGGCGAAGAGCTGGATAAGGGAGACGGTAAGCGAATGTTTTTTATGTTTCAGAATTTCCGAGATGTCGATATTTTCGTAGAGATGATAGGTCGGTTTTTGCATCGCGTTTTCGACGGTGGCGATCAGTGCCTTCTGAAAGGGCGTTACCGGTTTGGGCAGTGGGATATCGTGTGCGCGGACATAGGCGAGTATCTCGTCGCTGTCATGTTTCTTCGTCTCCCCGAAAAGGGAGGGGTCGAGATGGTAGAGTTCGAGCAGTTTCAGCGCTTTGGGTGTGAAGTAGCGATTCAGTCGGTACTTTTCGATATCCTCCACGTGTGCAGGGGTGGGTAGTTTTCCCTCTTGCTGCAGCGTTTCGATCTCTATGCCGTACCTGGCTGCGAGTGCTTTGGCTTTGGGGGAGGCGCTGCCTTCGACTTTAGGGACGGGCGGGGTGTGCTGATCCTCTTCGAGACCGAGGATTTCGTCGAGGATCGAGTGTGGTTTTGCAGGTGTTTCCTGCGGTTTGGTTTCAGTTTCATGGGTTTCGTGCGTTTCACGGATTTTGTGGGCAGGTGCCGGTTCTTTCTCTTCGACCGGTGCTTTTTGGGTTTCCGGTTCGGGTCGCTCTGCGGAAGCGGGGGCTGCAGTTTCTGCTGCACCGGTCTCGATCTCGGCGATGACTGTGCCTACAGGAACAGTGTCGCCTTCCTTCACGTCGAGGCTTTTGACAGTCCCCTCTTTGAAACTCTGTACTTCCAT
>JANTHT010000065.1 GCA_024762235.1 Sulfurospirillum sp. | reverse complement strand
CAACAAAGATCTTTTCAAAATCAAAAAAGAGAACGCATCCGAAGCGTATGACGAACGAATCGATACGATCGTCCGTAACTGGGCGGACAAATACAAAGTAGCGCTGCAGTATCACCCCCAAAACAGAATCTATTATATCCGTGGACGTCTGTAGTATAACGCCACTTATATTGCTCAGGGGAGTGCTGACTTCCCTGAGAGAGCGCATCTCCACTTTTTTCACCCGGCAACTTTAATTTTTTTTCTCTTCTCTGCACAATCTGATCTCTCTCTGTTGCGATAGTACACATGTTATATTAAATTTTACCTTTTATTGACTTATGAAGCATTAAGTAACGATTATTTGTATAATATAGAAGCTGATTCAGGAGCTTTTATGGATAATGACAAAAAAATATTTCTTTTGGACAGGAGCGTTTCTCAGATGCTTGCAGAAGAGAAAACAAAACCCCTCCTCCATAAGATCTTCTTTACAAAGATCAGGCTCTGCAAAGAGGTCAGATACGAAAAGTCACCGAAAAACTTTCTTAAAATCGTCAAATCCGGTGCCCAGTTTACACAAACTGCCACCTATCACAAGATCGACAGAAAGGATTTCAGAAAGGCGAAGGCGCATGCAAAGGGGCATCCGATCCGCAAAGTGCGTTACAGATTTCAGGTGGAGGGGTGTACGGTAGTCGTCGATGCCTATCGCAGGCAACTGAAGTCACTCTATCTGCTGGAGATCGCTGCGGAATGTGACGAAAACCTCCATGCACTGCTTCACAATCCGATGTTATCGAAATATATCAGGGAAGATGTCACCACCGACCCCAGATACGAGGAGAAGTATCTCGCCCTTTACGGCAACCCCTCACGCTATCCTTATACTATCTATACAATCTTCAGAAAGATTGAAAATGGAAAACTCGCGTCACTCGATACAGTCATATTTCCAGAGATGAAAGGTGCAGATGCCATACGCATCATACTCTGCCAAAAACAGCATACACTCCTCACCATCTCCCAAAAAGCAGTCAAAGAGAGAGCTATCACACACGACGCTATCGAAAGATTTATAGCACAGATAGAAGATATGTCGCAACTCTTCGATATTTTTGAGCTGCTTTTTGACCCGCTGACGCTGCAGCGCACCAGGTCGCATCTGCGAAAGTTCATGGATATCCACCGCACTTACGATGATCTGATCTTCATTCAAAACGGTTTTGAGAAGCTCCGCCATAAACTTGACGAGGACTACCTTCAAAGACTCCGGACAAACCTCGAAGAGAGAATCACCGGTGAGCGGGAAAAGATCGTACGTTACTTCACCAGTCGTGAATACAGGATCGTCATGCGCCAGTTGGAACTCCTGATCAAGGAGAAAAGCAGATCCTACAACAGTTACGAATCGCAGTTACCGCTGGGATACAGAGTGAAAATAGAGCAAAAAAGAGTTTTTGGCAATCTCCGGGAATTGACCGACTTACTGGACGGCTGCAACGATGAGAACAGTTATCGACGTATCGACACCGCCCTCAAGCGGATAGAGACATTTGTCGCTCTGTTTCAGCCTCTCGGCCTGCTCACGCTCAAACCCAAAACGCTCCACAATATAGAAAAAGTACGCCAATGTATGGAAAAACATACATATCGCACTAAAATGTTACTCTTCCTTCGCATGCTAAGCAGTGAAACAGCTTCACTCGGCAAAGAGAAAAGCAGCAAAGCACTTCTGAAACGAGAAGCAAAAATGATCAGGAAAGAGAGAGCCTTTCCACACAAACTCTACAGGAAACTGCATAAAGTGCCCCTCTGAAGCGAACAAATTCCGCGGCAACCGAGCGGCAACCGATAGTACCCTTCCGCCTGCCCCGAAACCCGTCATAAGAAAGCAACTGCTCAGTAAACTGCGGTGCCCTAAAAAATTTTTGCTATAATCGTTTCAATAATCCACGACAAGGGGTCCTAATGGCAAAAATAGTACATCTTATTTTGGTTATCATGCTCTCCCTCTTCTGGTCGGCTTGTTCCAAAACACCCTATACCAACAGAAACCAGGTCGTCATCTTCTCCCCCCAGCAGGAGTTGCAGATGGGGTATCAGGCGGCAAGAGAGATACTCACCAAAGAGCGGGTCAGCCGTGATCCCAGGCTCAACGCTGTTGTACAGCGTGTCGGCAAGAGAATCGCGCAGGCAGCCGCACAACCTGGATATAAATGGCAATTTTTCGTCATAGACAAAGATGTCCCAAACGCCTTCTGTCTGCCGGGAGGCAAAGTTTTTGTCTACTCGGGTCTCTTTCGTGCAGTCCGGAACGAAGATCAGCTTGCGACAGTGATCGGGCATGAAGTGGCACATGCCATCGCCAGACACGGAGCAGAACGCATGAGTATGATTCAGCTTGGGCGCATGGGCAAACAGATCGCAGCCCAGGCGATCGGCGCCGGCAAATACGGGAAACTGATCGATCAGGCTTACGGTATCGGGGAGACCTACGGCATGGTACTCCCCTACAGCAGAAAGTTCGAGTATGAAGCGGATGAGATCGGCCTCTACCTCATGACAAAGGCGGGATACGACCCCAGAGAGTCTCTGAAGTTCTGGCAGAACATGATGCGTCTTGCACGCCAGAACCGTAAGCCCCCCGAATTTCTCTCTACACACCCCAGTGACACACACAGAATAGAACGCCTCAAACGGTTGATTCCCAAAGCGTTAAAATATTACAGATAAAGGAAGAATTTGAATCAGCAGGAAAAAATTGTCTCTATGTTCGACAACATCGCCGGAACATACGATGTCGCAAACCGTGTGCTCAGTTTCGGTGTAGACAAAGGGTGGCGCAAAGAAGCGTGTGAAAAGACATTTGACCATTACGGTAAAGAGAAGATAGATATGATTCTGGATGTCGCCTGCGGCACCGGTGATATGTGTGACTACTGGGATAAATTCGCCCGCAAAAAGGGGATCACAATCCGGGAAATCTATGGTGCCGATCCCTCATCGGGTATGCTGGGCGTTGCTGAAGAGAAAGGGCTCAACGCAAATTTTATCCAGGCGGAGGCAAAAGATCTGCCGGTCAAGGATAACGCTGTCGATATTCTCAGTATCTCCTATGGTCTGCGCAATGTAGTCGACCGCAAAGAGGGGCTTGCGGAGTTCTACAGAGTGCTCAAACCCGGCGGCATGCTGGTGATTCTCGAATTTACCAAACTGCAGAAAAAGAGTCTGCCTTCGATAGCACGGGATTTCTACATGAAAAAAATTTTACCGATCATCGGCGGCCTGCTCTCCAAAAATTTCGACGCATACAACTATCTTCCAAATTCGATAGAGGGGTTTCTGACCAGAGAGAGACTGATAGAGGAGTTGGGGGAGACAGGCTTCCTGCTGAAGGAGGCGCAAGGCTATTCCATGGATATCTCTACCCTCTTTATCGCACAGAAGCCCGTTTCCTGAGGAGGCGGCAGCGTGCACGACATGCTGCCATTGATCCTTATGCCACGAAGTTGGGTATGCGGATCATCTGTCCCGGGTAGATTTTATCCGGATCTTTGATCACTTCACGGTTCGCTTCGAAGATCTCTTTATATCTGCTGCCATCCTTGTAGTAGATCTCCGCGATGCGCCAGAGGGTGTCTCCCTTCTGCACTTCATAGAAGATATCGTCGATCACCGCGGGTTCCTCTGTTTCAAGTTCATCCGCATCGACTTTGGCGACACCTTCGATATTTCCCGCGATCAGTGCAGCTTTCACTTTGTCTTCGGCACTTTTCGCTTTCCCTTTCAGCTTGACGGTATCTCCCTGCACCGCTACTTCGAGGCCTTCGATCGGCATCGTCTCTTTCTCTTCCTCGATCAGCTTTTTGACATTTTCATTGTCGTCACCTTTGCCCAGAATCTTCGTACCGGCATCTTTGATGAAGTCGAAAAAACCCATTTCTGCTCCTTATAATTTGATTTCGATTTATTATAACGTAGTCAAATAAAGAAAATATTACAGACAAAACCAATATGAATGTTTCAGTATTCTCTATTTTTTGGGGCGGAACGCCTTGATGACCGACTCATCGCAAACCATGCAGGGCCCTTCGATCAGATCGATGCAGTAGGGTACAGCCGGAAAGACCGCATCCAGACACTCACGGATCGACTTGGGCTTCCCAGGTAGGTTGATGATCAGGCTTTTGTTGCGTATGCCTGCGCTCTGGCGTGAAAGGATTGCAGTGGGCACATACTGCAGACTCACCGCACGCATCTGTTCCCCAAAACCCGGTAACATCTTTTGACACACATTTTCAGTCGCCTCGGGCGTGACGTCACGCGGTGCAGGCCCTGTTCCGCCGGTCGTGACGATCAGTGCACACCCCTCCTCTTCGAGTCCTGTCAAAGCCTCTTCAATCAGAGGCTGTTCATCCGCCACACATCGGTAGCTGAACTCCAGTTCGTTCTTCAGATACGCTTCCATCGTCTCGATGATCGCTCTGCCCGAGATATCTTCATAGATACCCGCACTCGCCCTGTCCGATGCCGTCACGACACCTATTTTTATCTTATCCATCCAGTATATGTCCTCCCTGTTTGATAATATAGACCGTTGCATAGGGTTTGAAAAACCGCTCCGCTTCGTCGGGTTCGATGATCCTGTCCCTGCCGCCCAGATAGAGTTCAATCTCCACGCCGCGATCCACCACT
Organism: Sulfurospirillum sp.; assembly: GCA_024762235.1. Lineage (GTDB taxonomy): Bacteria > Campylobacterota > Campylobacteria > Campylobacterales > QNZT01 > QNZT01. The sequence continues at coordinate 4,638 of JANTHT010000065.1, read as the reverse complement.
ACCTGCAGCTTTTCACGAGACCATCGATAGTAGAGCAACCCTTCCAGCGCCTCCGGCGGTTCCGGCGCCAAAAAGGGCGCCAGATCCCGTGTTGCAGGCGATGCAACATTTGCCAGAAATGTTTCGATATAGGCATCTGCATCTTTACGGTAGTAGTGCAGCTGCGTACGTTTAAAGGCATCACTCTTATCCATAAAAAAAGCGGGAGAGATCAATTGGAGTGTATCGATGCGCTTGTTAGTCTGTAGCACATATTCAAACGCCTCTATCGCTCCTCTGCTAAAGCCTGCTACAGCGTAGGCACTGTTTTGCAGATACCCTTCAAAGAGCACCTCTTCTCCCCTGAGGGAAAAACCGCTAAAGAAACGCATCGACCAGCGCTCCGACTTCCGATCTCTCCAGCACCTCTTTTTCCATCAACTTCTCTCTGAGTCGTTCGACAGCCGGCTGCATCTTGTGCAGAAACGCTTCCAGATCTTCGATCGCTTCATCGATCAGCGATGCACTGTCGATCGCAGCGGCGTAGACACCGTCACCCATCGCATAGACCTGCACCATCTCATCCGCGATCTTCTTCGCTTTGCGGATATCTTCGGCACAGTTGGTAAAGATCTCATCGTAGTAGAGTTCCGAAGCGACATAGCCCGCCAGATATACCTTCAGTTTTGCCATCAGCCTGGTTTTGGAAGTGATCTCATGCTCCATCTCCATCAAAAATCCTTCAAGTATACCGACCTTTTCAAAATCGACCTCATACCAGCATGCGCAGAGTGCCCGTGCCGCCTGGTAAGTCGCCTGAATCTCTTTCTCGCGTGGTGTAAATGTCAGCAACCTCTTTTTACCCAGCAGCACTTTCGCTTTGACTGCATCGAAATCTTCCATGACGATTTGGGCACGATTCTCGCGCAGTGCATGAAGCGCCGCTTCGTTGACAAGCGTCGAAAGCGCCGCTCCGCTGAAGCCGACTGTCGCTTTGGCAAGCGCGGCACTATCCACAGCATGCGCTTTTCCCTTGAGATGGACATGAAGAATCGCTTCACGCTCTCTGATCCCCGGCAGCGATACAAATACCCTTCGGTCGAACCTGCCCGCACGCAGCAAAGCGTTGTCGAGTGTCTCATACTGGTTGGTCGCGGCGATGACGACGATATTACTGCTCTCTTCAAAACCGTCCATCTGCGTCAGAAGCTGATTGAGCGTGCTTTCACGCTCGTCATTGCGCCCCATGCCGCGCGCTTTGCCCACAGCGTCGATCTCATCGATGAAAACGATCGCCGGTGCATACGCTTTGGCTGCAGCGAAAAGCTCCCGCACCCGCTTCGCACCCATACCGACGTAGATCTGTACAAATTCGGAACCGCTCTGGTAAAAGAAAGGGACACCCGCTTCCCCTGCCACAGCACGTGCGATCAGCGTCTTCCCGACACCCGGAGGACCGGCAAGCAGTACCCCTTTGGGCATCTTGACACCGAAAGCATGATACTTTTGCGGATTTTTGAGAAAATCGACGATTTCGGCGAGCTCCTCCTTCACCTCTTCGATGCCTGCCACATCCGCAAATGTGACTCTCGAAGTGACCGGCTTGATCTCACGGTTTCGCAACCCCTGCAACAGTTCGGGAAAAACTTCTTTTTCCCCTCCTCTTGCCACCTGCTGCTCTTTGGACGCACCGCCTCTTTTGCCATACAGCAGAAAAAAGAGTATCAGTACAACGAGTGTCAGCAGAAGCACCCACGCTTCGCTCAGACTCTGCGACTCATCGATCTCGACAGGCACCCTGTGCAACAGTTCTCCTATGTCGATTCCCGAACGTATGATCGCATACTCCCCGTCTGCAGTTTTCAACAGCACTCTGTTGCCTGCGATCGTCGCACTGGTAAACTGGTTTTTCTGCAGAAGATCCCTGTAGGTGTTGTAGTCGATATTCCGTATCGGTTTGTGCATCCATGCGACTGCGGAGAGCACCAGAAGCATCAGTGTGGCGATCAGGGTGATACTGTGCTTCTTATTGAGCCATCGTCGCATAGTTTCCCTCCGTCCGTGCCTCCGCCTCAGGAATTGTCACCCACTCTTTCTCCAGATCGAGCGGTGAAGTGATGAAAACCCTGTTGTAGTATTGGTCGTAACCGACCTGATAGGCACCTTTACGCTCTTCGACCAGGACTTCGAGTCCTCTTGCGTGCCCCTTTCTGAATGCAAAATTGTTCTCCGAGACGATGGTTTCCAGAAGTTTCATACGCGCTTTTGCCACCCTGCCGTTGACGCTCTCTTTCATCATCGCGGCGTGGGTACCTTCGCGCCTGCTGTAGGTAAAAGCATGCAGGTGCGTGATGGGAAAAAGTCTGAAGTTCTCCAGTGCCTCCTGCCAGATCGTTTCGCTCTCACCGGGGTGACCGACGATGAAATCGGTTCCCAGGGCAAAGCCTTTATCCGCGATCTTCTCAAAAAGCGCGAGATCTCTTTGCAACGCATTGCGCCGGCGCATACGGATCAACATCGCTTCGCTGGTGTGCTGGAGCGCTATGTGCAGATGCTTCTCCAGCCACGGCTCTTCGAGCAGCTCCATGAAGGCATCGTCGATCTGCACCGGTTCCAGAGATCCGAGGCGTATGCGCCGAACGCCCCGTATCACCGAGATCCGCTTCAGCAGCGTCGCGATCGAACTTCCCGTATCTTTGCCGTAACTGCCGATATTGGTTCCTGTAAGCACGAACTCGCCGTATCCGTTGCCCGCCAGTCGCGCTATCTGATCGAGAATCTTTCTCTCCTCCTGGCTTCTGGCACGCCCCCTGACACTCGGAATGATACAGTAACTGCAGTTGAAGTCGCACCCCTCCTGAATCTTGATGAAAGCTTTGGAGCGGGAGCTGAAATCTTCGACGATCGTTTCGTCGAGGCTTTCAAGGTCGCCGGGTGCGAAAAAGGGTGTTTCGCTTTTGAGAAGTGTGTTGATATTGCCTTTTTCCGAATGGCCGAAAACACCGAAAACCTTCTCCTCTTTAAAAAGCGTCTCCCCTTTGCTGATCGCACCGCATCCCGCCAGAACGACCCGTTTCCCCTTTTTCTGCAAACCCGATATGTAACTGCGGGCACTGCTGTCCGCCGAGTTGGTCACGGTACAGGAGTTGACAACGACGATGTCTGCTTCCTCTTCACTTCCGACAAGCACGAAATCTTTCAGATTCTGCGCCATGATCTGGGAATCGTAGATGTTGGTCCGGCACCCGAAGGTTTTAAGATAGACCCGGTTCACCTGTCTCCCCTGCGTGCGGTAGTTGCACATCTTTTTTCAGATTGATCGCCTGTGTCGGATAAGCGATCTTGATATCCTCCTCGGCATTGATCGCATCGAGGATATTGGCGAAGATATTGCTTCTGAGTGTCAGCGTTGCATAGGAGTTGGTCATGTACCAGCATGTGATCTTCACGCCATACTCCTCCATGAAGGTGTAGACTCTCGGTTCTACGTTGATATTTTTGAGGCTGTATTGACTTCTGAGCATATTGAGCTGTTTTCGCGAGATCTCTGTATACCCCTTGGAGTATTTTTTGACGATTTCGCGAATGAGATGCTGCGCCTTTTTGTAATTGGAATCGAAAGTGACCGTGATATCGACGCCGTCCCAAACCGTCTTGATCTTACCGTGGGTATAGTTGGCCAGCAATTCCGTAAAGATGTAGTTGTTGGGGATGAAGATGATCCGCCCCGCCCTGCGGTTGTGGGTATAGGTCGTGAGCGTCACATCTTCGAGAATCGTCATCCGCAAAAAGGAGATATCGACGATATCTCCTACATATTCGTGGTTTCCTTTATAGACCTTGACCCGATCTCCGACATGAAAGCTGCCTCCGAAAACAATCACCATCCATCCCAGTGCACTCATGAAGAGATCTTTCATCGCGATCGCGATACCGGCAGATGCAAAACCCAGGATCGTCACGAAGTAAGTCATGTTCTCGAGAAAAGAGAAGAGCAGCACCATCATGATCAGGAAGAAGTTGCTGAAATTGATAATCTTGTTCGCCATGTAGTAGCGCTCGTTATCCGCAATCGTTTTTTTGGCAAGATATTTGAAGACGAAAGAGAGGAGGATGATCACACCGATACTGATCAGAATATTGAAAAGACGCTGCATCTGTACCTTGATATCCTGCGTCACTTTCAATTTGCTGTCCTCCACTTTTTTGTCGTAGAGCGCATAAGTGTTTTTCGCCAATTCATAAGCGGGAACGATTTCACTCAGTTCCCTTCTGATCTTCGGATCACGATTGCGCAGCAGACGCTCCTTTTCGCGCAGCAAAGTGATGAGATGCTCCAGACCGTTGAGTCTGCGCCTGAATTCGTCACGCTCCGTTTTCAGCAGCTTCAGGTAGCGAAAACCGTTGAGAATATCGAAAGGCGATTTGATTTCGGGGGCTTTGGCGATACTTTTGGGTTTGGTCATATCTTCGAAAGGGGGTGCTTTGAAGTCGCTCAGCAGATCGATCTGATTGCTCAGCGCCTTGAGTTCACTCTGCAGGGTCTGATACCTGTTATCCTCTTTGTTGTATCGGTACTTTTGCAACTCTTTTTTGACATCTTCAAGTTTTTTTAGCAGTTCGAGATAGATCTGGTGGTTGTTGTATTTGGCATAAAGG
>JANTHT010000064.1 GCA_024762235.1 Sulfurospirillum sp. | reverse complement strand
CCAGTTCCACATAGGCAGCGGTGTTGGTGCTGATGCCGCTGCAGTGCTGCATGATGTTGAGGATGACACGCTCGTACATGAGTACACGGTTGACTTCACCCCGTACGTAGCAGATGACATCACCTTTTTCGATGCGGCTGCCGTCATATACGAGAAACTCCACATGCAGATGCTCCATCTCCGCGAGTTCTTTGATGTAGAGTTTACCGCAGAAGACACCATCCTCTTTGGTGATGACTCTCGCTTCGACCTGTCTGCGGTCGCTGACAAGCGAAAAGAGATCGCCTCTGCCTATATCTTCCAGGATCGCTTCTCTGACGACTTCCTTGATCCTCATCTGTCTCTCTCCTTTTGTAAAGAAGAAGGCAGGTCCAAAACTCCTGTCGCTTTAGTCAGGTTAACGGGCGGGAAGAAACTTTTCATATCTCAAACATCCTTTCGAGGGCTATTTTTGCCCATTTTCGTACTTCGGGGTCGACCTGTATCTCGTTGATGATACGATCCTCTTTGATAGACAATAAAGTGTCATGCAGATTTTGAAGCGTGGTTTCGTTCATGGTCGGACACTCGGGCTTGGTGGAGGAAAGTACATAGGTATTTTTTTTGCGCAGGCGATGGACGAGATTGTACTCTGTGCCCACGGCGACTTTCTGCTCGGGATCGAGTTTTTTGATGTAGTTGATGATCTGGCTCGTCGAACCGACGAAGTCGCAGAGTTCACACACTTCGGGCTTGCACTCGGGGTGGGCGATCACCTTGATGCCGGGGTATTTGTTGCGGTAGAATTCCACATCTTCGGGCTCGAAGAGTTGGTGTACCGAGCAAAATCCGTCATAGCAGATAATATCCGCTTCGTTGGGGTCGGTACCGTCGTTGACAACGCATGATTTCAGACCCATCGCATTGGCGACGTTGATTCCGAGGCACTGATCCGGTACGAAGAGAATCTTCTTGCCGCTGCCGAGCCCTTTTGTGATGATTTTTTTGGCGTTGGAGCTGGTACAGACCATGCCACCCATCTCACCGACTTTCGCCTTGACTTCCGCCGATGAGTTGATGTAGGTGATCGGAAGAATATCCTCTTTCCTGATACCCGCCTCTTCGAGGATTTTGACATTTTTGTCGTAGTGGACGCCATCGATCATTTTGGCCATCGCACAACATGCGATCTTCGGCATGACGACCCGCTTTTCGGGGGAGAGAATCTTGACGCTTTCGCCCATGAAGCCCACGCCGCAGAAGATCAGGAAAGGGTTTTTGTCCTCCATCGCCATCTTCGCGAGCTGGAGGCTGTCACCACTGAGGTCGGCGAGTTCGAATACTTCATCTTTCTGATAGTAGTGTGCGACGATCGTGACATCGAGCTCCTCTTTGAGTTTCAGTATCTCTTCTCTGAGTGTTTCGTTATCGACTACTGCATGTTCCAAGGGCTATCCTTTGATGACTGTTTTTGTTCACTATTTGTTCCATACTATACCTAAACTCTATATAAAAAAAATTAAGTTATAATCCCTGACTTTAGTAAAAAAGCTGTTTTGTACCCAACCGTGTCAGAACAGATCTCAAAACGCGAAGGCGGCAACCATCATCATGAGTGACTTTCTATCCAATACCAATATACAGTTTTATATACTCGCCTATCTGGTCGGCAGTATCCCTTTCGGGTTGATTCTGACGAAACTCTTCGCCGGCATCGATATCAAAAAGGCGGGCAGCGGCAATATCGGCGCGACCAATGTCCTGCGCGTGCTCAAAGAGAAGAATCCCAAACTCGCCAAAAAACTCTCCATCGCCACACTGCTGCTGGATGCGCTGAAGGGCGTGTTTGTGCTGCTGCTGGGGTATGCGGCGGGCGTGAGTCAGGAGACGCTCTGGGCGATTGCGGTGCTGGCGGTGATCGGCCACTGTTTCAGTATCTTTCTCTGGGGAGAGGGAGGCAAAGGGGTCGCGACGGGGCTGGGTGTCCTGCTGGTACTGCTGCCGGTCTGTACGCTCACGGGCGTCGTCGTCTGGGCCATCAGCGCCAAAACGATCAAAATCTCCTCTCTCTCCTCCATACTCGGTGTGCTGGCGGTGGGGGCGTGTTCGTTTCTGCTCCATCCCGGGATGGCGCATGCGCCGGTGGTGATCATCGTCCTGGTGATCCTCTACAAACATACCGACAATATCATCAGACTGCTCAAAGGGCAGGAGAAAAGGATCGCGTAACATGCCGTATACCATCACGATAGAAGCGTTGCAACTCGAAGCTGTCATAGGCGTGCTCGATGCCGAGCGCGAGAAAGAGCAACCGGTCACGGCCGAGTGCGAGATCGTCTATGAGCGGGGTGAAGACGATGTGATCGTAGACTATGCGCTAGTGGCTGCGATGATCGTCGATATGCTGAAAAAGGGGCAATATTTTCTGCTCGAAGATGCACTTTCGGAGATTGTCGAAGCGATCAAAGCGAGCTATCCGGTCATCACGGCTGTCAGGTTAAAACTGTGTAAACCGCAAATTCTTCAAAATTGCAACGTTTGCGTGGAAAAGAGTATAAAATATTAATTTTTTTTTAAAATCTCTTTATGTTTAGCTGAAATTATGCTATACTTCAGTCAAATTTTTTTAAGAAAGGAAAATAATGAGAGTCCTCATTGTTGAAGATGAAATCACATTGAATAAAACCCTGGTCGAGGGATTGCAGGAGTACGGTTATCAGGCGGACAGTTCTGAAAACTTCAAAGATGCGGAGTACTATATAGGTATACGCAACTACGATCTGGTGCTGACGGACTGGATGCTTCCTGATGGTGACGGTGTGGATCTTGTAACGATGATCAAGCAGAAGACACCCAGAACAGCCTGTGTCGTTCTTTCGGCCAAAGATGACAAAGAGAGCGAGATCAAAGCGCTCAAAGCGGGTGCGGACGACTATATCAAGAAACCGTTCGATTTCGATATCCTGGTCGCGCGTATCGAGGCGAGGCTCAGATTTGGCGGTACCAATGTCATCAAGATAGATGAACTTGTGATCGACCCGGACGAAGAGAAGATCACTTACAAAAATATCGACATCGAACTGAAGGGCAAACCTTTCGAAGTATTGACACATCTCGCACGCCACAGTGACCAGATCGTCTCCAAAGAGCAGCTGCTCGACGCGATCTGGGAAGAGCCTGAACTCGTCACGCCGAACGTCATCGAAGTCGCGATCAACCAGATCAGACAGAAGATGGACAAACCTCTCAATATCTCCACCATCGAAACGGTTAGAAGACGAGGTTACAGGTTTTGTTTTCCGAAAAAAGCATAAAGCGTAAATTTCTGATCCAATTGGTCGCCGGCTCTTCGGTGCTGATTGTGATCTTTTCCATTATCCTCTACTACTACATCAAGATTCAGATCTATGACGATGTCTCGGCGAGCCTGAAAAACGAGGCGGTCGCCTATATACAGAACTCCCGTTCCAAACTGCCGTTCGCCGGTGCTCCGGCACTTTCGGGCGATGTGACCCGACAGTTCGGTACGGAGAAGTTCAGCGTCGTGATACGTGTCGACAAGAAGGAGCGCCCCTTCTACGAACAGTATGAGAAAGAGGGCAAACCCTACATCACGATCTTCTACCCCTACAACGCCGCACGCTCCAGTTTCCTGAAGATCGAACGGGATATCTCAGGTACACAGGCGTTGCTGGGCAAGATCAAGCGCAGTATTATCTTTTTGAATTTGCTTATGTTCCTCTTTATACTCGGGTATGCGATGTTTCTTTCAGAGATCATGCTGCGCCCTGTCAAGTCGATCAACCGCCGTCTGGCACGGCTGAACGAAAACTTTCTCGAAAAGATCGACACGGGAAATCTTCCCGAAGAGTACAAGTCGCTGGCAGAGAGTGTCAACAAGCTGATCGAACGTATCCAGAACTTTGTCAAGTACCAGAAAGAGCTCTTCATAGGCACGGCACACGAACTCAAGACACCGCTGGCAGTCATGAAGACCAAAAATGAAGTGACGCTCATCAAAGACCGTGATGTCGAAAAGTACAAAGATACGCTGCGTGTCAACAACAAGACGATCGACGAGATGAATACGATGATCGGATCGATCCTGGATGTCGGACGGCAGGAGGGGGCACAGTTCGACAAACCTGTCGAGGTCGATCTGGTACAGTTCATCAAGGATAAGGCCAAAGATTTCGATCTGATCGCCAAAAACAAAGGCAAATCGATCAAAACCGATCTCGAACCCGATCAGTACTGCATCATCACACAACCCTCTCTGCTGACACATATCCTCCAGAACTTCGTGCAAAATGCCCTGAAGTTTACGCCGGTGGGCGGTACAGTCACGATCAAGACCCGGCTCATCGGAGATGATTTCAAGATAGAAGTGGTCGATGAAGGTCCCGGTATCGACGAGAGTATCGACCTCTTTGCACCGTTTAAGCGTCTGGGTAACAAGAGCGGTGCGGGGCTGGGGCTTTTTCTGGCCAAGGGCGCTGCCGATGCCATCGGTGCCAAACTGAGCCTGCACAACCGCAAAGACGGAAAGTCGGGCGCAGTGGCCACCGCGATCATCAGTTCACGCAACTACTGTCCGATGGGCGAAGACCCCGAGACGAAAAGACGAGGCATTTTCGGTGTCCTCAGAAGAGAGTTTTAACACCGATGGCACTCAAGATCATCGAAGAGTGTATCGCATGTGATGCATGCGTGGAAGCATGCCCCAGCGGTGCGATCGCCTGTGCAGATCCCATCTACATCATCACGCCCTCACTCTGTACCGAATGTGTCGGTTATGTGGCTGATGCGACCCCCTCATGCATACCTGTCTGCCCGGTCGAGGCGATCGTCTATGACGAAGCGCATCAGGAGACCCCTGAAGCGCTGATGGAAAAGTATGAAAGAAACAACTCCTGATGGCAAAAAGAACAACAATTATAGATATAGGTTCCAACTCGATGACACTGGTCATCTATGAAAAGACGTCGCGATTCGCATTTCACCTGATCGAAAAAGTTCGCAGCAGCGTGCGTATCGGTGAGAATGCCTATGCACACGGCGGTGCATTGACGGATGAGGCGATGGATCGCGCGTTTTACACGCTTGAAGATTTCATGCGGGTTTCGCGAAGCTACAAGTGCCGTAAAGTGCTCTGTGTCGCGACTTCCGCCCTGCGCGACGCGCCGAACAGGGGAGATTTTCTCTCGCGTGTACGCAGTGAACTGGGGTTGCATATCAAAGTGATCGAAGGGGAGGCGGAAGCGTGGTTCGGCGCACTGGCTGCGCTCAATCTGCTTCCCCCTTTCAAAGAGGCGACGACGATCGATATCGGCGGCGGTTCGACTGAACTGGCGAAGATCGTCGACGGCAGGATCGTCGATACTCTCTCGCTCAATGTCGGCACTGTACGCCTCAAAGAACTCTTCTTTGACCGGAAAGAGGGCTTCAAAGAGGCCCGGGATTTCGTTGAAGAGATGACAGAGACGTTGCCGAAGCACTTTCGAAGTGAGCTTGTTATCGGTATTGGCGGTACGATCCGCGCCCTCTCCAAAGCGATCATGCGTTCACAGAAGTACCCGCTCGACACACTGCATGCCTTCGAATACTACTACGACGATTATGCCAAATTCATCAAGAAAGTGGCCAAATCACCGGTATTGGAGCTGAAAGATTTTCCCATCTCTTCCAGCCGCTACGATACGATTCGCGAAGGTAGTACGATCTTCTATACCCTCAACAAAAAGCTGGGAACCCAAAAGGTGCTCACCTCCAAAGCGGGTGTGCGTGAGGGAGTCTATCTGAAAGATGTGTTGCGTAACACAGGCTACCTCTTTCCGCACAACTTCAATGTCAGCATCAGAAGTTTGACGGACCGTTATGCGCTGCTGCCGAAGCACTGCAGTTACGCGCAGCGCGTTTGCAAAGAGATCTATGACGTCACATGCAACCATTTCGATACCGGCAGAGTCTATGAAACCGAACTCATGATGGGTGCGAAACTGATTCTCATCTTCAACCGTCTCAATATCTACTCCAACAGTGACTACAGCTTTTTCTTCCTTCTGGAAAATCTGAACTTCTCTCTTTCACATCGTCAGAAGTTACTCATTGCCATATTGTTGCGCTTCTCCCAGAAAGGGAAAGTGGACAACACCATCTATAAAACATACCGTAAACTGTTGCCTGATCCGGAAGTGCTGCAGTGGCTGACATTTCTGATGAGCGCTACGGAAGCGATCCTGCGAAGCAAAGCGATCGTTCCCGTCGAAGTGTCGTTCGATGGGAAAGTACTGCTTATCAAAAGTGACAAAGAGCTCTTCCTGGCGAAGGAGGCGATCAAAAAGATCAAAAAGCCGCAACCTTTTGCTGTGATTTTGGATCGACACAGATGATATGGCGCAGTTATGCTCTCTGGTGCATGATAGTGCTGCTTTCGGCGGTCACATCGCATGCGGACATGCCCGGTAGCGATCAGATGTACCATGCGGAAACCGACCGGCCGGGAGGGATAAACGAGAAGATCAAAGAGTCGATCGTCAAAATCTATACGGTCGCGAAGAGTCCCGATTTCAAACGTCCGTGGAACAGCTCCATTTACCGCATAAGCGGCTCTGGTGCGGTGATATCGGGAAACCGGATCCTCACCAACGCACATGTCGTCGCCAACCACACTTTCCTGGAAGTACGCCGGTACGGCGAGACGAAGCGCTACGAAGCCAGAGTGCTTTATGTGTCGCATCAGGCCGATCTGGCACTCATCACAGTCAAAGAGAAGGGTTTTTTCGACGGTATCACACCGCTGGAGTTCGGTGAACTTCCGAAGATTGAGCAGAAAGTGGCGGTTTTCGGTTATCCGACGGGGGGCAATACCCTCAGCATCACGACAGGTGTCGTCTCCCGGATCGAACATCACCGCTATGTGCACAGCAACGAAAAGTTTCTTGCCATCCAGGTCGATGCTGCGATCAACCCGGGTAACAGCGGTGGCCCTGCTATCAGCGATGGAAAGATTGTGGGTGTGGTCATGCAGAGCAGAAACCATGCACAAAATATCGGTTATCTCGTACCTTCGATGGTTATAGAGCATTTCCTGACCGATATCGCCGACGGGCGATACGACGGTTTCATGCATACGGGGCTGACGCTCGAGAAGCTTGAAAACCCCTCGCTGCGCAAACTCTACCATATGGATGAAAACACGACCGGTGAACTGGTGGTAGACTGGGTTTACAACTCTACGGCCAAAGATGTTTTTCAGAAGGAGGATATCATCACGGCGGTCGACGGACATAAAATCGAAAACGACGGTACGGTCGAGTTTCGCTATCATGAATATACCTCGTGGAAGTACTATGTCGATCAGCACCAGAAGGGTGAAGCGGTCGAGTTCGAGATAGTTCGCGGCGGCAAAAAGATGACACTGGCACTGCCGCTGGAACACAGGGTAGACGACATGCTGCTGGTCAAAACCAGGCGTTACGACATCATGCCCAGCTACTTCATCTACGGCGGCTATGTCTTTACCAAACTCACATCGAACCTGCTTTCTCAGATTGGAAGCGGGGCGATGGAGCTGCGCTATCTCGCCATGCAGGTGCCGACAGCGGAGCGTAAAGAGGTCGTGGTACTGCTGAAAGTGCTCGCATCGACACTCAGTGTCGGCAACTATAGCATCGCGCTTTGGGTCGTGGACAGGCTCGACGGCGAGAAGTTTCCCGATTTGAAAACGTTTTACGCGCGGTTGATTGCATCGAAAAAACCGATCAGCCTGCTCGAAGACAAAGACGGTATCAAGCTGGCCATCGACAACGAAATGGCTAAAAAACTCAACGATGCGATTTTGAAACGCTACGCCATCGCCAAAGCGAAATCGGACGACCTGTAGTCATTTTTGCTGTTTCCGGGCCCACTTGCGAAAGCGGGTAGCGGGAAGCAGGTGCGCATCGATCGGTTTATCCTGTACGATCGCCTCTGCCAGCAAACGGGCATTGTACGGTGCGAAGACGAAACCTCTCGAGCCCAGCGCGGTGTGGATATAGAGATCCGGGTAGTAGATATAGCGCGATGCCGGCACCCTCGCGCCTTGCATGATGAAGGGATAGTGTCTGAGTGTTCTCTGCGCATCGACGAGAGGACCGAGGATCGGAAAATAGTCATACGGAAAGCTGCGGTAACCGCTGTAGTGTCTGAGAATACGCGCGTTTGGCATCGCGACAAATTGCGCCACCCCTGTCATCAAGCCGTAACTATCTTCCAGTGCTGCTTTATCGAGATCCGTTCTCTGGCGTATGTGTGTTGCACCGACGATGGTTTTCTTCTCCTCTTCCAGATAGGCCGATACGGAGAGGTCTTTGTGGATGTTGCATCTGATCTCTTCCTGACCGTCGAAACGGACATCATACCGGTAGCCTCCGATCGTTTTGCGTCTGAGGTAGGGGAGAGGGATCAGATCAGAGGCACTGCCGGTCGCAAGTACAATGTACCGTGCACGGTAGTGGCCGTTTCGGGTCGACGCCTGCCAGATATCTCCCTCACGGGAGAGTGAGAGGACCTCGGCATGCTGTACAACTTCACTATGGGCCAGGAGTGCCTCGATAAGCGCTTTCGGTTCGATGATACCCGCGTCGGGGAAAAAGTAACCAGTACCGCGTTTTTGCCAGCGGATATCGTCTATATAGGGTTCGTAACTTTGCAGGCGCGCGGCATCTTCGCTGTCGAGAGGCAGTTTCCAGAGCCCTTTTTTGTGCAGAAGCTGCGGAAAGTGTGTCGTGTAGTGTTCGAGCGCATATGCCAGAGAACGGTTGAGCCATGTTTTGTAGGCGCTCGGTTTGGAGATCTTCGGAGAGAGAAAGGCACCTGCCGCCAGCGAGCCGCCGCTGCAGGGGTGCTCCTTTTCGAGCACGGTGACACGCAGGCCGGCACGCTGCAACGCCCATGCCGTTGCGGCACCGGCGATACCGGCACCGATGACGATCACATCACTCAAAACCAGGGGTTGGGTCTTTTTTCAGGGAACTGATTGACGGTCAGTTTGGAGAAGGCTTCGACATAGTTCCAGAAGTCCAGTTTGAGATCTTCGTCCATCTCGTGTTTTTTGAGTGCTTCTCGCATGCAGCCGAGCCACTCGACACGTGCTTTTTCGTTGATGGAGAAGTCATCATGAAATCGCATCATGTAGTGGTCGAGATCTTCGCCTGCGTCTGCTTCGTTGTAGAGTTTGGGACCGCCGCAGCGCTGGATGAAAAACTTCGTGTTTTTCTCCTTCACTTCCTGAAACGCTTCCGGATCCTGGGGAAAGAAGTTGTGGATATCGCTTTCGTAGATGAGATCGTAGAAGTGGTACATCAGTTTGCGCATGCCCTCTTCGCCGCCTACCGCTTCGTAAAACTCCGGGCCCGGATTGCTGAAAGTGACTTTCTCACCCTTTACGGCAGGTGTGATTTTAAATCGTTCCATCCTGTTCCTTGTCGCTATGGTTGTTAAAATTTTACCGAAAATCCTTTTAAAACTTATACCTGATACCCAGTTTCGTTATTTTTGCAGGTTTGAAGTAAAAGGAGACACCGGTGCCTGTATCGAAAATCTTTGCAGGGATGATATCACTCTCCATCGCTTCCAGGAGTCTGTTGGCAAATTTTTCGAAGGCTCCGGATTTACCCGATGCTGCAGGCCGGATCTCACCCTGCGACGGCGCAGCAGGCGTGAGTGCGCGCATCTGCTTGCGTGTTTTGTCATACTTGTTATAATCAAAAGCGTACCCTTTCTGCGAGAAAAAGCAACATCCAAAAAGGATACAGAACGGCATCGCGATGCGCAGATGCAATAGCATGAAGACCTCCTGTAATTTTAAAGTTAACCTATAATCGTCAAAAGTTAATAAAAGT
>JANTHT010000063.1 GCA_024762235.1 Sulfurospirillum sp. | reverse complement strand
GCCTCCGCCGCGGGTGCGATTCTGGGAAGCTGGATCGGCAGCAAACTCTTCAACAATCCCAACTACCAGCAGCAGCGCCGCACCTCCTACAAAAGTCCGCAGACCTACAGCCGCAGCAAAAACAGTTTCAACAAAGCCAAAACGAGTTCCACCAAACGAACCGGTTTCTTCGGGAACAACAAACCGGCCGCCAAAAGCAGCACACGCAGCAGCGGTTTCTTCGGTTCCAAAAGCAGTACCAGAAGTTTCGGAGGCTGACAGATGCGACTACACCCCATCCAACCCCTCACGACGGCGTTTCTCGAATCGATCGGTTTCTCCTGGCACACCGACATGGATGACAACACCCCCTATCTGAAGGACAGACTGGTCGTCGTCGAAGAGATGGAAGCCAACGCCTATGCAGATGCGGCCAACGAACTCTACGACATGTTTGTCGAGGCGGGAGATCATGTCGTAGAGAACGATCTTTTTCATGCGCTCGATATCCCCTACAATCTCGTCGACCTCATCAAGACAAGCTGGGAAAACGATGTGCACTGGCATCTCTACGGGCGTTTCGACTTCGCCGGCGGCCTCGACCGTTTGCCGATCAAACTGCTGGAGTTCAACGCCGACACCCCGACCCTGCTGCTCGACACCGCGATCGCACAGTGGGCGATGCTCAAAGCCAACGGTCTGGACGAACACCGTCAGTTCAACAATCTGCATCAGTGTCTGAAAGAGAATTTTCAGCGACTGGTAACGCTCGAAGAGAGTATCGACAAGTTTGCCGACTATTACGAGGGTTGGAAGATCCTCTTCTCATGTGTACGTGGCGCACAGGAGGATGAAGATACAACCCGATACCTGCAGAGTATCGCCACCGAGGCAGGATTCGAGACGGCCTTCGCCTATATGGACGAGATCGAGTTCGACCCCAACGAGGGGATTTTCCTGGGCGATCTGCAATACGACTACTTTTTCAAACTGGTGCCGTGGGAAGATATCGCGATCGAAGAGGGAGAGCTTGCGATCATCCTGACCAAAATCGTCGAAAATCAGAAAGCGATCATCCTCAATCCCGCCTATACCCTCATGTTTCAGAGCAAAGCCTTCATGAAGATCCTCTGGGAACTCTTCCCCGGACATCCGCTCCTGCTGGAGACTTCCGATCGACCGCTGGAAGGAAAGGCGTATGTCGAAAAGCCCACTTTCGGCAGAGAGGGGGAAAATGTGACGATCTACGGTGCAGACGGGGAAGTGATCGATCAGAAGGATGGGCATTACGGCAACTTCAAAAAAGTCTATCAGGAGAAGGCGACGCTCAACCGCGACGATGAGGGCAACTACTATCAGGCAGGTGTCTTTTTCGCTTACGAGGGGTGCGCACTCGGATACCGTACCGGCGTACGCCCCATCCTCGACGACGACGCGAAGTTCGCGGGGCATATCATCGAAGGCTGACTTTTACCCTTCGACCTCCACCACTTCGACCTCTCTGTAGATGTCCGGAAGCAGGATGACGATATAGGGATTGGTCAGCGCCTGTGTGGCGATATCACCCGGTTTCTGCAGGGCAAGCACCACTTTGATCGTGCTCCCGTCATCCGCTATCTCTTTGACTTTGAAGCCGTAACCGCCGGTTCTCTGCGTCCCGTACCTCGCGACGATGACCGTTCCCGCGACCTGAGGTGCCTCTTCACCGCTTAGCTTGCGGTAAAGTTCCCGAAACGCCGCCATCTCCTCTGCATGGTCCGTATGATAGACGTCGTAAGTATGTGCACCATGCATATACTCCCTCTGATCGGCGGGCACCTGGCCATATTTGAGTATCTGATAGGGTACGGCAGGGAGGTTTCGGTTGCGCATGTTACTCTCCTTGCCTGCGGTGTTTCCGGTCGCACATCCTGTCAGTAGGCCTGTCAGAAGTGACGCGATCGCTATCGTCATGATTTTGCGCATCTCTTCTCCTTTTTCGGATATTGTACCATAAAACGCGCGCCTCTTTCAGTCACCCAGATAGTAGACGACATTGGTCACGACACGTACCTTTTTGATCCAGCGTGTATTTTGGTCACGGTTGTCGATCGTGAAGTACCCCTGTGAAGCGCGCTTGATCTTGCCGAGTCTCGAATCGGAATCTTTGGCGAACTTCATCGCCGCCTTTCTCGCGTTTTTGGTAGCGATTTCGATCATCTCCGGCTTGATCTTGTTCAGCCCGGTAAAGATAAACTGTGTCTCATACGGGTCGTTTCTGGCAAAAACACCCGCATCGCTCAGTTTGTAGAGTTCACGCTGCAGTTTGACTACCTGATCCACCTGGCGTGAGTAGACCGTGATCATCGAATCGGCGAAAAAGCGGATTTTGGGGTTGTAGTTGTTGTACCCCTGCGCGAGTCTGTCGGTAAACTGCGGCGGGTTGATCGTGATCTCCGCACCCGTGAAGCCGTATTCGCTCAGAAAAGCTTTGATCAGGCGCAGATCGCGTTTGATCTTCACATTGAGCTCTTTCATCGTCGGGGCGGTATTTTGAAAATGGATCGGGAAGATTGCCGTATCCGCCTTCACCTCTTTCATCGCCAGTCCCTTGACGTTGACACTGCGCTCCATCTGCTTGATCCGGTACATTGCGTCCGTGACGAAAAATCCCAGCCCGATCAGCCCCGCTGCCAGCAGCACACCCAGTACGAACGACGCCGCTACACTTCTTCCTTCACCCATCTTCGCCTCCTTCCGGTTTTATACATTATATCAAAATTCGCTATCATTGCAGGATGATAAAAATCCTCATAGCCGAAGACGACATGCTCTTTGCCCAGACACTGGAAGATTTTCTGACCGAAGAGGGATTTAGCGTCGATCTCTGCCACAGCGGCACGGAAGCGGAAGAGTTGTGTTACGAACGCAGTTACCATCTGCTGCTGCTCGATATCAACATGCCGGGTCTCAACGGTCTCGAGCTGCTGCGAAACCTCAGAGCGCAGGAGAACAACACCCCCGCCATCTACCTCACCTCCTATCAGGACAAGGAGACACTCATGGCGGGGTACGACAGAGGCGCCGACGACTTTCTCAAAAAACCGGTCGATCTCGACGAACTGCGCATGCGCATACAGGCGCTGGTACGCCGCAGCTACAATCTCGGCGAACGTATTCCCATAGGTGCGCTGACATACGACATGCGCAGAAAGCGCCTCCTCGACGGAGAGAACGAGATCGCACTGACCAAAAAGCTCTCCACCCTGCTGGAGATACTGATCCAAAAGCGTGGCGAAGTGGTCACCAAAGAGGAGATCAAATCTTCGCTCTGGGAGTGGGATGAAAATCCCAGTGACGGCGCGCTGCGTGTCTATATCAACGAGCTCAAGAAGCTGCTGGGTAAAGAATGGATCGAAAATATCAAAGGGATCGGGTACCGCCTTGCAAAGTAGAGAGAAGGGATTGCTGCTCTCCCACATGATCATCATCGTCACACTCGCACTGCTGCTGCTGGGTGCAGAGATGATCCTGACCCCTCTCATACCGGAGCGGATCATACGCTGGACTATACTCATGGCGCTGGCGGCCGGGCTCTACTACTTTCTGGCACCCTCCCTGCTGCAACCCTATCTCGAGAGCGACGCAAAGCTCAAAGAGATGATCGACCACACCCTGCACGAACTCAACACCCCCATCGCCACGATCGAAGCCAACACCGGCATGCTCAGACGCAGCCTCGACGATCCGAAAGCGCAACAGCGGCTGGAGCGCATCTCTGAGGCGGCTAAAAACCTCACCAAACTCTACGAAAGCGTCGAGTACCACATCAAAGAGAATATCGATCATATCGAAAAGCGCACCTTCAACCTGCATGCCCTGATCGATGGATGCATCCGTAAATTTGCAGAATCCAGAGGCGACATCATGATCCACAACGAAACGGCACCGCTGCAACTGCTGAGCGACAAAAACGGCTTCGAACGCACCATCGACAACCTCCTCTCCAATGCGATCAAATACAACAGACCCGGCGGCTACGTGCGCTTTTACACGAAAGGAGAGAAACTTTTCATCGAAGACAGCGGTATCGGCATCGACCCCAAAAATCTCTTCATCGTCTATGAAAAGTCGTTTCAGGAGAATCCCACGACGGAGGGTTTCGGACTGGGTCTGAGCATCGTCAAAAATTTCTGCGACAGGGAGAAGATCAACATCAAAATCGATACCGAAAAGGAGCAAGGCACCACCATCTCTCTTGATCTCAGCCGCCTGATCATAAAGTAATAAGAAATATTTAAATCATAAGGTGATATAATATTAATATTTCTTATACCAACATTCGGAGTCACCCATGCTACGTCTCTCTCTGCTCGCCCTCTTCGCTGTCGCCACACTCTGCGCCAAACCGCTCCATATAGAGTGGGATAAAACCTACGGCGCCGACAAGGAAGAGAAAGCCCTGGACGTCGCTGCGTTAAAGGACGGAACGATCGCGATAACGGGCGTCACCCGCTCCTTTTCCCTGGGAAAGGAGGATATCTACGTCCTCAGAACCGATGCCAAAGGGAACCTGCTCTGGGAGAAGCGGCTGGGCAAGGCGCGCAAAGATATCGCCTATGCGATCGATGATGCACCCGGGAAATCCCTCTATATCGCCGGAACGAGCAAATCCTACTCCAAAGAGGGGGACTACGACATGATCGTCATGAAGCTCGATGCCGACGGCAACCTCCTCTGGGGCAAGAGCCTGGGCGGCGCAGGCAAAGATCAGGGCAACGGCGTGGTCACTACTGCTGACGGAGGCTGTGTCGTGGTGGGTAAGACCAAATCTTTCGGACACGGCCACTACGACGCCTACGTCGTCAAACTCTCACCCGACGGCAAAGTGCTCTGGAGCAAGGCGTTCGGCGGCGAAGGGAACGACGAAGCGCACGGAGTGACCCAACTGGCCGACGGCAGCCTGATCGTCGTGGGCGGCACAGAGAGTTTCGGAGCGGGGGATTTCGACTTTTATATCATCAAACTTGCCGCCGACGGCAAAAAACTCTGGGAGCGTTACTACGGTGAGAAAAAAGCCGACATGCTCAACTGTGTGACACCTTCGGCACACGGGGGCTTCACCGCGGCAGGGTACACCCGCTCCTACAATTCACATAAAAAAGATCTCAACGTTATGCGCTGTGACAAAGAGGGAAACATCCTCTGGCACAAGATCACCGGAAAACAGAACCATGAGATCGCCAACGACATCGTTGCCATGCCAGATGACGGGGTACTTGTCATCGGCTCCAACAAATCCAAAGGGCATGGTAAAAACGATATCTACGTACTGGCGTTCGACGCCGGCGGAAAACCGATATTTGAAAAGACCTACGGCGGCAAGAAGAACGACATCGCCAATGGTGTCGACAGGACACCCGACGGGGGGTATGTCATCGCCGGAGAGAGCGAAAGTTTCGGAGAAGAGGATTATGACGTCTATCTGATGAAGCTGAAATAGCCTCAGTAGCGCCTGCGTTTGTCCCTGACACAAAATGCCGATCGGTGGTCGCCGCACTTTTTCACTTCGAAAAGATCGATCGCACGAATCAGTTCACCCCAGCTGCGGTAGCCGAAGTTTCGGGGGTCGTAGGAGGTGTTGTTGGAGATATGGTTGCCGACATCGGCCAGATAGGCCCACCCCTCTTCATCTTCGGTACTCTCGATCGCATGACGCAGGGCGTTGAGCAGTTTGGTATCTTTTTTGAGTTCGTTGGCACTCTTCTTGCGATCTTTTTTGGGTGTTCTGGAACTGCGACGCTTCTCTTCCTCCTCCTCTTCGACGACACTGACCAGATTCTCGAGATAGAGAAACCGTGAACAGGCGTTGACAAAAGGCATCGGCGTCTTCTTCTCGCCGAAACCGTAGACTTTGAGGCCGTTGGCGAGGATGCGCATGACCAGCGGGGTAAAGTCGCTGTCGGAGCTGACGATACAGAAGGCGTCGAGCTCTTTGGTGAAGAGCAGTTCCATCGCGTCGATCGTCATCGCCATATCGGAGGCGTTTTTTCCCTTGGTATAGTCAAACTGCTGGATCGGCTGGATCGCATACTCATGCAGTACCGCTTCCCACCCTCTGGACTTGGGGTTTTTCCAGTTGCCGTAAGCTTTACGTATGTTGACCACACCATATTTGGCGAGTTCGGAGAGGATCACTTCTATCTTGGATGCCGGCGCGTTGTCCACGTCGATCAGCATCGCTATATTCTCTTTTTCTTTATGCATGTCGATACTATATTTAAATTTCGTTTAAACTGTACTCAAACAGCTGATAGCCCGCGCTATTGTCACATTTGCGAATAAATTTTGTCAAACTATGCTATTTTAGAGAAAATGGTGCACAGATACCCCGGTTGGCCGATATTAGTGTATCTGAAAGTTTGAGACACAAAGAGAGGCGATGTTTTCACCACCATCCTTTATAGTCGATATTGCCAATGTCGTCGAGAGTCGCCAACACGATGAAGAGTTGCTGCAGGCACTGATCCGCGTACTCTTTTTTACCATCATCGCGACAGCACTGCTGCTGCTCTATCCCCGGTATCTGCAGAGCACACAGATTCTTACCGCATACAGCCTCTATGCCCTCTTCGCTG
Source organism: Sulfurospirillum sp. (assembly GCA_024762235.1). Taxonomy (GTDB): domain Bacteria; phylum Campylobacterota; class Campylobacteria; order Campylobacterales; family QNZT01; genus QNZT01. The sequence continues at coordinate 3,425 of JANTHT010000063.1, read as the reverse complement.
TGACACATCTTTTCTGGGTCGTTAAAAAGCCCGGAAAAAACAGAATACGCCGTTTCAGCACGATTGTCGCCGATATCGGCTTCATCAGTTTCATGATCTATATGATGGATATACAGGCGATCATGCTATACCCGCTCTATATCTGGATCGTCATGGGCAACGGTATCCGTTTCGGTGACCGCTACTTCTATCTGGCGCTCGGTACGGCAGTACTCTTCATGGCTACGGCACTGCTACTCAGCCCCTACTGGTCGAGCCACACCGATCTCTCTGCCGCACTCTTTACCGGACTCATCCTCATCACCCTGCTCAATACCAAGACGATCAAACGTGTACAACTGCTCAACAAGACCCTCGAAAAGAAGGTGAAGCACCGTGTGCAGCAACTCGAGCATGACTACCTGCACGACACCCTCACCGGTCTGCAAAACCGCATCGCACTCGAGCAAGCCCTCAAATACGAACCCTTCAGCGGACTGATTGTCATCGACATCGACGGATTTCGCAACATCAACGAACTCTACGGCATGCATACAGGCAGTGAAATTCTGATCAGTTTCGCAGGAAAGCTTCAGGCCTTTACAAAAAGCAGACCCTTTGTCCTCTACCGTATCTACAGCGATGTTTTTGCCCTGAGAGCGACGATGGCTTATATCGATCTCGATTTTTATGAAAAATTTGTCTACGAACTTTTCGAATATATCGAAGAGATGCACTTGCAGGAGAGTCATCGCAACGATGCGATCAAACTCGACGTCACCCTGGGGATCTCACTGGAGAGCGAAGATGCCCTCGGCAAGGCGGAGATGGCGCTCAGCTATGCCAAAGCCCATACCAAAAAGTATATCGCCTACAGCAAAATCATCGATAACAGCAAGAGTATCAAACAGCTCCTGCAGCGAAAGAACGAGATCAAGGAGGCGATCGTATCGGATAACTTCATTCCCGTATTTCAGCCGATCGTCGATCGGAACAGAAAAGTGGTCAAGTATGAATCCCTTATCCGCATGCGCAAAGTGATCGACGGCAAGGCGCAACTCGTCTCACCCTACTTCTTCCTCGACGCCGCCGTCAAAACCAAACAGTACGAAGCGCTGACGCTGATCATGATCAAGAAGAGTTTCGAAAGTATGTATGAGATTCGCAAACCCTTCTCCCTGAACCTCTCCTTCAACGACATGCTCAACGAAAAAGTTCTCGACGCACTCAAATCCAATATCGAAAAATACAGGATAGGCAGCCAATTTACCGTCGAAGTGCTGGAGAGTGAAAATGTCGAGGATTACCGGATCATACACGACTTCATCCGCGAATTCAAGGCACTGGGGACTGAGATAGCGATCGACGACTTCGGCAGCGGATTTTCCAACTTCACCCATGTCTTCGAACTCGAGCCCGACATTCTCAAGATCGACGGCACCCTGATCAAACATATCGATACCGATGCGAAATCGTATGAGTTCGTCAAGTCGATCGTCCAGCTCGCCAAAGCACTCAATATCAAAACACTGGCGGAGTTTGTCAGTTCAGGAGAGATTTTCGAGATCACTTACGATCTGGGGATCGACTACTTTCAGGGGTACTACTTCGGAGCACCCATGACTTTCGATGAGTTACAGAAGACACTTCAGGATACCGAAGGCTGATATATTTTCAGTTATAACGGCGAAGCTCTATTTGAGCTTGCCGTTGCCATATTCGCTGTAGAGATATTCGACGATATACTTCTGATCCTGTTCGGAGATCGGCGCCTTGAAGGCATGGACCATCTTGTGCACCTTCTCCTGCCAGAACGCCTTGCTCTGCTGCCCCTGGTTGAGAACGTAGCCGAAGGAGTGGCAGGTGAGGCAGTTGGCCTGTACCGCGTCGAAATGTTTGCCCATCTTGATCGGGAAAGCGATGTAGGGCACTTCGATATCCCCCTTCACCTGTGCCGATGCGAAAGTGAAACCGGCTGTCAACAATACTATAATCTTTTTCATCATCTCTCCTTATACCACTTCGACTTCGACGACATCGATGCCGTTGTATTTGTATCCGCCGGCGTTCCATCCGATATCTTCGGCGAAAGGCTGCACCTCGCCCGCATGGTTGGTCGCACGGGACATGATCGTCATCTTGCCGTGTGCGATCGGTTTGAAGCTGTAACGGAAAGTGCGATAGGCGTAGCGCCCGGCATCTTCCCCCAGCTGCGCCTCTTCCCAACTCTTGCCACCATCAAGCGAGATCTCCACCTTGCGGATGCCCGCACCGTGGTCGAACGCCACACCGCGCACGACGACATGCGACTTGTGGTAGAGTTTCGCACCCGGAGCGGGATAGCCGATGACCGATTTGACGTTCATCTTCGTGATCGGCTTGGTCTTCACCTTTTCGCCCGGTTTCTGGCTCTCTGTCTTGTTGTCCGGTACGCGGTAGGCGTAATCCATGAAGAAGAGGTGCTGGTACTCTTTGGTGACAGTCAGGCGACTGAGCATCTTGACCCAGCTGTCGGAGTAGTACCCCGGAATCACCAGACGCAACGGATAACCGTTGAGATAGGGGAGATCTTCGCCGTTCATCTCGTAGGCGACGATCACATGATCGCCGATCTCGTCGAGGTGGAGTTCGCGCACGAAGTTGGGCGTCTTGTAGTAAGCTGCCTTCTCTTCACCGTTGAAACCGACCCACTCGGCGCCCGGTTTGAGTCCTGCGCGCTCCAGGATATCGCGCAGACGCACCCCTTTCCACTTTGCGCACCCCATCGCGCCGTTACCCCACTGGATACCTCCCGGCGTCGGTTTGAACGCGCTGCGGCCGTTACCGCCGCACTGCAGCACTGCAGAGACTGTCACCGGTTCGAAATCGTTTTTGAGCTCCTCCAGAGAGATAGAGAGTTTTTTCTCCACCTCACCATCGACGTTGATGCGGAATTTGGCCGGATCGATATGGGTCGGGATATCGGGCATATGCCAGCGCACGAAAAAGAGATCGTTGGGTGTGTGTGAACATGTAAAGTACTCTTTGGGCGTCTCCAGAAGCGGGGGCCGGTCCGAATAGGTGATCAGCGGCCGCTTCTCGGGAAATGGGATATCGGAAATCTTACGGTTGTCCACCGGGTGTCCGATCGCCACAGCATCAGTCGCGAAAGCCGCCGCCCCTGCCGCACCGATCAGAGATGTCTTGAAAAAATCGCGTCGTTTCATCGTTGCTCCTGTCAAAAGATAGCGACATTATACTACAACGCACTTTATTTGTAAAATAGATTTATTTCATTATATATATTTATATTATCAATATGCAGTGCACCGGGAGAGACTCCCCGATGCCTACCAGTCGATGATATTGAAGTTGTTTCTGGGGTTGATATCTTTATCTACACTGTGTCCGAGCCCACCCTGACCCGCCCATTCGGCCTGCTTGGGCAAGAATGTCGCGATAAATCC
>JANTHT010000062.1 GCA_024762235.1 Sulfurospirillum sp. | reverse complement strand
TGGAACAGTCGCTCTACCATTTTATGCAAAACTCTCCCTTCGATATCGGTTTCTTTCACCCCTACATCGTCGATTTTGCGATCGTCGTACCGTTGCTGGCGCTCTTTTTTCACTTCATCGCGGTATTGACTGCGGGCAACGAGTGTAGCAACAAAGGCTATACAGGGGCTGCAAATCTGCTCTTTTTCGCCAGTTTCATACTTGTTCTTCTTGCCTTTTTGACCGGTATCGCCCAGGATGACCACATGCGGGATCTGCTGCCCAAAGAGGGGCAGGGTACCTACGACGCCCATGTGCGCCTGGGGACCTATATCACCCTCGAGTATGCCTTTTTGCTCTTTGTGAAGATTATCTCCATGATCGTCAAAAAAGATGCACTGCGCTACATCGTGGGAACCCTCTTCTTCTTTCTGGCGATGCTGCTGATCTATCAGGATGTGATCGGTATCTCTCTGGTCTACGACTACGGCGCTGGGGTCGCCATCGCCGAGTAACGACTCACAATCTTTTCACCTTTTTCCTCTATCATGTTTGCAGAGATTTTGAAAAGGAGCGAAGATGCGCAGACATTATACCACTGTTACCATGCTGCTATTGCTTCTCTTCTGGCAGGGGTGTGTTTTCGTCGCCGACAGCCTCGACTACCGAAACGATCTGAGTGACTACGAAGTGAAGAGGATTGTCAGAACCGTCTTTCTGTCACAACATGCACTCGCAGATGCAGCCCTGCTGACGAGCGACAGTTACAGTACGCTCACGATATCCGGCGACGGATACCAAACCGATACTTATGCATGCAACGAAGGCGGAGAGATTCGTTTTCAGATCGATAACGGAGGATACAGCTTCTCATTCAGTACCGGGGATCTGCTGCATCTCTCCTACGATGCATGTGCCTGGGACTCCTACTATGACGCACCGATCCGACTCAGCGGTCCGGTAGATCTGACCTGGTATCAGGATATGCAGGACAGAGAGAGCAGGCTCATCGAACTGGCGATCGACTATCGGCACGCGATGCTGAAAAACGGCTATACCACCCTCTGGCTCGACGGTGAACTCGGCCTCCACTATGATCTGGACAATCTTGCCGGCATCCTGAAAGTCGTACTCTCTTCAACACAGCTGCGTATAGACAACAGCGATGTTTACGGAGAAGATACCTACGAAAACATCGTGCTCGATTTTACGATGGATACCCGGGACTACGCCTACAGCTACAGTTACCATGGAACGCTCTTCAACAGCAGGTTGGGCAGACTCACCTTTTCCACACTGGCACCGATGCGGGGTTACAGAGACGCGAACCCCTATAGCGGCACATTCAAAATCACCAATGCACATGTGACACTGCGTGTCATTCCGGTAGATGACTACTATGTCGATATCGTCGTACGCAACAGCTACGACAGTTATCAAAATCGTACGATTCGTACCACATGGCTGAATATAGGTTTATAGTATTTTGGTATAATCGAAAATTCTGAGGATTCAATCATTCAACTCTATATGAGCAGGGGTCGCTGTTGAAAACGCGTTTGTTCTTTTTGGTACTGCTGCTGCCTGCGCTGCTTCTGGCGGATGCTTCCTTCAAATATGTACAGATCAAGGGCAACAAACTGCTGAAAACCTCCTATATCTACGACAACCTCGGACTCCCCCTCCCCAAATGGTATCAATTCTGGAAACCCAAAAAAGCGAAAGTCAATCCCAAAATAATCAACTCCCTTCAGGAACAGTTGGAAAATCTCTACCGTGTGGAGGGGTTTTATCATACACGCATCAGCAAAACGGAGGACAATACCACTGTCACTTTTCTGATCAAAGAGGGGCCCTATATCAAAGTCAGCCATATCGATATCCGGAGTGACTATCCCATCAGTAAACTGATCACTTTCAAAGAGGGAGAGCGCTTCAGGGCGAACAAATTCGTCGAAATCAAACGCAAAATCAAAGAGACGATGCTCAACGCCGGTTACTGCAACTATGAACTCGATGCCAAAGCCTATGTCGACATCATCAAAAACAGTGTGCTTCTCAAATACAGGCTCAACCATAAAGCGCCCTGCTTCTTCGGACTGATCAACCTGCATCCGCCCAAAGGAATTTCGAAAAAAGTGGTCAGATCACGCCTGCTTTTCAAAAGCGGTGACCCCTACTCACTGGAAAAGATCAATAAAAGTTACAGTACCCTCTCCGGACTGGAAGCTTTCGACGGTATCGAACTCAATACCAGGAAAAAAGAGAACCGTATCGACACACAGATCACCCTCTTCCCCAAACAGAAGCCGACACGCAGGGAGGTCGGTCTGGGTTACGAAACCAACTACGGCGCCAAAGCCTTTTTTCACTGGAACCGCAAAAACTTTACTGGCGACGCAAAAAAGCTCTCCTTCGATCTCAAATACTCCCAGAGAGAGCAATTGATCCGGAACGGATTTTTCTGGCCCGCCCTTTTCAAAGTCCCCGGCTTCGATTATTACATGGATTTCAGAAACAGTTTCAGCTATTCGAAACTCACCTACGACAACTTCGAAGAGAAGAAACTTGCCGACAGACTCCATCTTCTGATCGACTACGACTGGTTCAGTGTCGATATCGGTACGGGACTGGAGTATATACAGATCGATAAATTCAAAGATGTCTGCAACATCTCTGCAGGGGACTTTTTTATCTTCTATCCTTACGGCGAGCTGATCTTCGACCTGCGTGATTCCAAAATCGACCCCAAAAAGGGGCTCTATCTCAGCCAGTATTATGAAGGGGGGATTCGCTATCTCCTCTCGGATATCACCTATGCGAAGATGCTCTGGGAAGCACGCGCCATCTATACCTGGAAGCGTTTCACTGTGGCAGGCAAGTCGAAACTCGGAGTGCTCAGGGAGTATGACAACAAATTGCCGGAATCGAAACTCTTCTATGCCGGCGGCGCTTTCAGCAACCGTGCCTACAGCTACAACGCACTCGGTGCTTTCGACGCGAATTGCGGCGATGTGGGCGGGCGGACACTTGTGGACAACACCCTGGAGGTGAGCCATCCCCTTTACCGCAAAGTGGATATCGCACTCTTCTGGGATGCGACGATGATTAGTAAAAGTACACTCTCATTCGACCTCGACTTCAAACACTCCCTGGGAACCGGCATACGTTACAATACGCCTATCGGTCCGCTGAAATTCGATGTGGGCTTCAGTCTCGAGGATAAAAGCCAATATGCGATTCATTTCCAGATAGGACAATCGTATTGAGAAAGCGCACCGTACAGTTTCTCGGCCTGATCGAAGTGAGCATCCTGCTGGGAGCACTCGCACTCTTTGTCCTGCAGAATCCGAACACCCTGATCACATTTCTCAACTACAGCACCAGACAGCTCGACCTGCGTTATGACAAAGTCTCCGGAAATCTGCTCAAGACGATCACCGTCAAAAATATCCGTTATCATGACAAACTGCTCACCCCGGAAGCGACCATCGACTGGAATATCAAGGCACTGCTGACTGCCACACTGAAAATCGACGAAATCTCCGTCAAAGATCTCGATATACCGCTGACAGAGGCATGGATAGCCGACCTGCGTACAAAATTCGCATCCAAAGAGAGCAGCGGTCCGGTCAGCATCCCTGAAGTGGAAGTCTCGGAACTCGTCTTCTCCGCCAAACCCTTTCAGCGCGGAGATATCAACATCTCCCGTATCGAGTTGCAGGCCAACGACATCAAGGGAGACCTCCGGCATGTCGACATCGGTTTCTTCTCTTTCCTGACCCAGAGCAACTACGCCGACATCACCGCTCTGGGCAGTATGCACAATGCGGAACTCTCGTTTGAAAAACTGTGGCTGGAGGATATCGACATTCCCAAAATCACCAGATTGGTCAAAGAGATAGCAGGCGGCAGATCTGCGAACAAAAGTCGCGCAGCAGGGCCCAATCTGATCAAAGCGCTCTATATAGACGACCTCATCGTCTATACGAAACCGCTGAAATATCGCCACTACGACATCAGGCAGTGGTCGCTGAGCATGCGTGGCCTCAACTCCAAAGATCTCAGACATTTCGACGCAAAACATATCTATATCGACGCGACGACCAACATGTGGAGACTCTCCAGCAGTGGAACGATTCGCCGGAACCGTCTCTACACCGAAGCCGACGTCAGCCTCAACGACAGCTATTTCAAACGCTTTGTACCCTTCTTCAATCATAAGCATATCCAACCGATCAAAATCTATCTTACTGTCGACAGGGAGGGTGTCAACGGCAAACTCTACGCCAGCGCCAACGACCTGCTGATCAAACGCTACAGTAGCTATCAGGTGGATATTCCCAAAATCAAAGCCCATGTCACCTACCGCTTCAAAGAGCACCGCCTCAGGGGCGATATCGATGCACAGCTGCATTCGCGCTACACCCCCCGTGCCTCTCTCCGGGGGCATATCTACTACGACAGAGAGAAAAAGTTCCACTACGACGGCAATCTGACACTACCCCGTGTCAGCGATCTGCCTGTCGCGGTATCTTCACTCCTCAAAGAGAACACCCTCTCATTTGCGGGAGACACCAAAAAGATCGATGCGAAGTTTCACAGCAGCACGCTTCAGGCGACCTACACCTCTTCCGGTTATGAGAAAGGGGTGCTGCACCTCTCCTCCCTGCGGACACTGACGCCTGAAGATGCAGGCTATGCGAAGGTTCCCGATATACTCAAGGCAGTGCGCTTCAACTTCAAAGGAGAACTCCCGGTCGATGTCAGACACTTTTTACCGCTGCGACCCAGAGTCTCCATCAGCAGCAATCTGGCCGATATCAACGCATCGGCGACCATCGCGCAGAAGACCACCATCCACGCACGTCTGAAAAAAACGGAAAAGAGCCTCCTGGCAGAGCAGTTTCCGAAACTCAAAGAGCAGTCACTCTTTCCGATGACGCTCGATTTTGACTATCTCCGGAATCAGGGCAACCTGCAACTCCAAAGCCGCTATCTGCGTGGCGATATCGCACACCGTTTCGACACAAACCTCACCGATGCGACACTCTATCTGCAAAAGAGCCCGCTGAAAGTGAGAGGTAATATCCGGCATGATTTCAATGCCACCCTCAACACCGATTCATTGCGGGAATTGCAGATCACACTGAACAAGATGTACGATTTCAAACCGCTGCCGATGGATGGAGAGATCACACTGCAAGCACGTATCATCGACCTCTCCCGTGTCCAAACCCATCTGGACGGCAAATGGTTCATCTACGAATACAAGCCCAACAGATTTCTCTTCGCAGAGAAGATCGCACTCGATCTGCACTACAGTGAAAAGATGCTGCAACTGCAGCGCTACCGTTTCAACACCTACCTTGACCGCGACCGATACTTTTTCGCCACCAAACCCTCCGGTGCAAAACTGTTGCAGGATCGCTTCGTCGTCGAAAAATTCTGGATCAACGATCAAGCGACGATTCGCGGCAGCTACAACTATCCGTCACGCAGAGGGCGCTTCGAGGCGACAGCCAGAAACTACCACTACAAAGATATCGAAGGAGATCTTCGCTTCGATACCGATCTCGAAATGACAGTTTCTCCCAAAATCACCGATATCGAAGGTGCAGTTCGCATCAAAAGCGGCACGATTACCTATGAACATCGGAAGATACACAATATTCAGGATGAGGATATCATCATCATACAGGATCAGAAAAATCTCCATGAAGGTCGGGAAGAAGACACCCTCTCACTCGATATCTCCATCGCGACCGAAAAGCCGGTCTATTATACAATACCGGGTACCCGTGTAAAACTGACCGTGGATCTCAAACTCTGGAAAGAGGTCCGCAAACCGCTGGAGTTACTCGGTATCGTCAGAATACTCAGCGGTACCCACATGCAAAGCGGCAAGGAGATCGAACTGGACAGTAGCGAGATTCTCTTCGGCGGCGATCCGCTCAATCCCTACCTCAATATCCGTGCAGAGCACCGCAGCGACCCCTATACGATCTATATCAATATCACGGGGCAGATGGACACACCATCGATCAACTTCAGCGCCACACCCTATCTGAGCCAGAGCGACATCCTTTCGATTCTCCTCTTCAACTCCACGACAAAGGATCTTCTCGGCGGAAATCAGGATAGCTCCAAAACGGCGATTTCGATGTTCGGCACCGTCTTTGCCAAAGAGATCGTGCAGAATTTCGGTATCAAACTCGACAAGTTGGTCCTGACCACCACCGAAGAGGGTACGATCGGCGTGGAAGTGGGCAAAAAACTCTCCAAAAATGTGACGATCATCTATATCAACGATATCGTTCAAACGATCAAAGTACGTTACAAACTGAGCGACCACTTCGAAGCGGATTTCATATTCAGCCCCGAAAACAACGGCATGGATATCATCTACAAGGATGAGTACTGATGCGGCAGATCTCTCTGGCGATACTACTCCTATTCTGGATGCTGCAGGGATGTCAGAATATCCACAGAGAGGCTCCCGGACAAAACAACAGCACGATTCCCTCTCAGAGTATCGAGATTCAGGCATGGTTTTCCCAAACCAGTGGAAACTACCATACCGGAGAGGGTATCGACAGATATCTGATCGGGGATATCGACCAGGCAAAACAGGAGGTTCTTGTCGCGATCTACGCGATGACCAACGATCGCATCCGCGATGCCCTCATCCGTGCCCATGAAAGGGGGCTGCATGTGGAAGTGCTGACCGACAGTGCCAACTACTTCAGCGATGACTTCAACACACTCCGTGCTCACGGGATACCGGTCTACAGCGATACAGACGACAACGCACTCATGCATGACAAATTCACCGTCATCGACGCACACATCGTCTGGAGCGGTTCGTGTAACTACACCTACTACGCCTTCTACCGCAACAATGAAAACCTTGTCAAAATAGAGAGTCTCAGAGTGGCGGAGGTCTACAAAGAGGAGTTCGAAGAGCTTAAAAACGAACACTATATCGAGCAGGCTTGCATCTGCAGCACAGCGGATACGGGCCTCGAAGTGTGGTTCTCTCCGGAGGATGATTTTGAGCAGAGGCTTCTGGACCTGATAACACATGCCCGAAAACGGATCGATTTTCTGGCATTCGCCTTTACGAGTGCACCGCTTGCCGATGCGTTGATCGCCAAAGAGAAAGAGGGGGTCGCTGTCCGCGGTGTCATGGACGAAAAAGAGAACAGTTACCAGAAGAGTTCCAAATATGCCCTCCTGAAAGAGAACGGTATCGCACTCTATCTCGATGCCAACAAGTTCACACTGCACGACAAAATCATGATCATAGACGACACCGTCGTCACAGGCTCTTACAACTTCACACATAAAGCCAACGTCACCAACAATGAAAATGCACTGGTCGTCAGGAAGAGGGAGTTTACCGCGCTCTATGAGAAGGAGTTTTCACAAATTTTCACGCTGGCACAACAGAAGGCGACAGATGAGTAACGGGCCAGCAGGAAGAAGAGGTACAAGGCACACCTAAAAAGCTTTGCCCCGGTACGCCTCTTTTTTCGCCCTGGCGATCTCCAGTGCGGAGAGGAATTTACTCTCGAGCGTTTCATAATCTTCATAGTTTTGCAGATGTTTCTGCAAGCTCTGCGAGAGTTCACTGATCGCACTGAGCTGCTGTGTGAGGATATCCTGATGCTGCAGGGCGACAAAACTCTCTTCGTCGACTTCGATACCCGAATCGAAGATCAGGTCGTTGATCTGCTCCATCGCCCGGAAGTTGAGTTTTGATACCTCTTCCTGCACCGATCGGATATGGCCGAAGATCTCATCGAGTACATGACACACCTCCTCTGTCTGGTCCTGGCTTATCTCTACAAGTTGCATGGGTTCCCTTTTTTCTGGTTTCTGGCACTATATCGACATATTTACTTTTATCCTAAATAGTGTAAAATCGGGTATGAAAGCGATTTTGATACTCTTACCCGCGCTGTTGATGCTGCAGGGATGTCTCTATTTCAACGACACAGGCGTTTCTGCCCATCTCTATGACAACTGCAAAGAGTATTACGATAACTGCGGAATCTACCACAGAGAGTGTCCACCCAATCTTCTCGACTATAAAACGATCGGAGAAGGGCTCTCCCCGGGAGTGCCCGATAGCGAAGCGCATACTACGGGGGCGTGTGTTGAACCTGCAACCGTTACGCACTGAACGCCGAAAGTGGCTGCACTGGAAAAATATCGCCCCGCTGCGGCAGATGCTTGAAGCACTTCCCGAGATCGATTGTCGCTACCGTCTGGAAAATTGCATCACCATCGAAACAGATGCCACCCCCGTTCTCAGGCAACAGATCTATGATACGGCATGGGCGATGCGTCCGTGGCGGAAAGGTCCTTTCCGTATCGACGATATTTTCATAGAGAGTGAGTGGAACAGTGCCCTGAAGTACAACCTTCTCGCACCCCATTTCAACTTACATGACAAAAGTGTCGCCGATATCGGTTGCAACAACGGCTACTATATGTTTCGCATGCTGGCGGAAAACCCGGCAAAGATCGTCGGTTTCGACCCCTCCCCCCTCTTTATGACGCAGTTTGATTTCATCAACCGCTTCATCCGAAGCGAAATCCGTTATGAACTTCTGGGAGTGGAACATGTCGCCTGTTACGAAGAGAAGTTCGATACTATCTTTTGCCTGGGCGTCCTCTATCACAGGAGCGACCCCGTTTCGACACTCAAGTCACTCAAACGCGGGCTGAACAGGGGCGGCGAACTCTTTCTCGACACTTTCATGATTGACGGGGAGGAGGAGGTTGCGCTCACCCCTCGCAAAACCTACTCAAAAATCCCCAACATCTACTTCATCCCGACACGCAAAGCGTTGACCAACTGGTGTCTGAGAGCCGGCTTCCGCGATGTCGAAGAGATTGCAGTCACGACCACGACACCCGATGAACAGCGCACTACCAAATGGATCCACGGAGAGAGCCTCGAAAATTTTCTCGATCCCGAAGATGAAAGCAGAACGATAGAGGGGTATCCCGCACCCAAACGCCTCTATATCCGCGCATCCCTTTAAAAATTCTCTCTTTTCCCGATATTGTCACTATGTGAAGCAACGAAATCAGCACAAGGAGCAACGGGTGGAGAGAGAAACGGAAACGGTCACACTGGCTGAGGAGGATACCCATCATCTCGAGGAGACACTGCACACCCATCTGCAGATTCAGCGAAACCACTCTTATGAGATTCTGACACTCGAAAACGGTCATGCCCGCGTCAGAATGCAGACAAAGTTGAGTGAACAGATCGACGAGAGCGCCTACATCTACGAGGCGTCTCTCTTCTCCTGTGCCAACTTCTGTGCCGTCGCATCGGTCAATGAGAAGGATTCCCATCTCATCAGTGCCCGAATCGACTTTCTCGATCCGGTCAGGGTCGAAGATGAATCGGTACTTTTCGAAGCGACTGCCACGACCACCAGCTCAGGCAAAAAACATATCGATGTTGTCGGTACAGTGCGAGGCATCGTCGTCTTCGAGAGCAGTTTCGTCACGATCAAACTCGACAACAGAAGCCTGCTCAAAGAGGATTGATCTCTCTGTGGAGACAATCAGAACTGAATCGGCACTTCGTAGAGCTCTTTGAACATATAGGCTTCGAAGATATCATCGATCGTGCGCTGCAGTGGCGCTTCGAGAACAGGTATAGAGTCGGCGAAAAAGTCCGCAACCTCATCCTTCCTGCTCTTCACGACAACCATATCGATAAAGGTATCGATCGAACTGCGATCTTCATACCATCTGATTTGCTGAATCTTGCCGGACCCGACCTCCACAAGTGCCCACTTCTCCCGCTCTGCGATGAGCGTGATCTTCGCATCTTCACCCTCTCCCCGAACCGGTATCAATATATTGTGATTTTCCATCTGAACTTCCCCTCTTGTATAAACTGCAATATCACACTTTCAGCGCAGTATATGCCAGAAAAAGGACTGCCACCGGAGCGATATAGCGGATACTGAAGTACCATATTCTGAAGACCGTTTTCCCCATATGCCCCAGAAGTTCCCCTTCGACAATCTCTCTTTTCATCACATAGCCTACAAAAATAGCGATCAGGATTCCGCCAAGCGGCATCAGAAAAGAGTCGACACTGAACTCGAGCAGATCGAAAAGCGACTTTTTACCGAATGTCAGCGGCGCGTTGAAACCCTCCGAAATCGAAAATACCACCAGTACACCGATCACGAAGTAGA
>JANTHT010000061.1 GCA_024762235.1 Sulfurospirillum sp. | reverse complement strand
GGACTTCCCGTTGCAGTCCGGGGAGGTCGTCGGCATCGAGAAGTGTCCAGAGGTAAGCCTGATGGAGTGTGAGATCATCCGGCGAGATGCGCAGTGCTTTTTCATAGGCGCTGAGTGCTTTGGCATAGGCTCTCTTCCCGGCCCAGAGTTGTGCGCAGAGGGTGTGAAATGCGACCTCCCTCTCCAGCGTTTTCCTGAGCCGGGGATCGATACGCTTCAACGCCGCTTCGAGCCTATCCCACGCATGCAGCCGGACTGCGAGTGTTGCCATACTGTAAAAAGCGGCGCGATCGGGCTTCTGATAAAATAGCTTCAGTGCGTAACGCAGCGCTTTTTGGGGTGCATGACGCGTCAGCAACTGCAGGTAGAGATGCGCCTGCTGCGGAGGGAGAATCCCCTCTGTATTGAGATGTTGCAGTATCTCTAAAAGCTTCTCTTCACGGCCGTTTACCATCGCCAGGTCGGTATAGAGACGCCAGAGGCGCCTGGTATGGGGAGTATGGGGAGTGAGTCTCCTTTCATAAACAGCGATTTCGATGAACGCCTCCCTGTAAGCTTTTTTTGCAAAGAGACGTTTTGCATAACGATAGAGGAGATCGGCATCAAATCCATAGTGTCGTCTGAAGCGGTGGTACTCCCGGGCAATTCTCGTAAAACCGGCATATTCTATCTCCAGCAGGAGTGCCGCTCTGGCTGCTTCCCGACGGTGTACGCGCGTTTCGAGTCTGTGAAAAAAAGCGGCACCGCGCTCGAGATATCCCATGGCATAGTAAGCGTCGTAGAGTCTTTTGACAATTTTCGGGTCGTAGGCCCTGCCAAGCGCCTCTTCATCCAGAAAGATAGTGATCTCCCTGTCGTCGGTGGCATGCGCAAGTCTGCGTAACTCCTCCATCGCATTTTTCTCCCGCGTCTTTTTGTAGAGTTGCAGGTAGTAGCGCTTTGCCCTCTGCGGTTCACCTCTCCACAGGGCGATCTGGGCCGCTTTGGAGAGCCAGAAGGGGTCGTTCGGATCGCGTTTGAGCGCATAGTCGACGATTTTGGCACCGTTTTGCAGATCGTTGTTGTAGAGCATGACCTGCAGACTCAGTTTCAGCATACTGTTTTGCGCTGTATCCGCCGCCGGTTTCGATCCGGTATCTGCGGCATGCAGGAGAGTCAGCAAAAAAAGCGGCAGCAGGATTTTGATCATGGCACGATCCTCTGATGCTTCAATAGCGCCACTGTGAAGCGGTGTGCCTCTTCAGGCATACCGTTAGCCAGAAGCAGTTTGATGATCTGCTGCGATGTTGCCGGATCGTCGAGAAATCGCATGGCATGCTTCTCTATCATGCTGCGTGCCTGATCTTTCTGTTTTGCCCAGAAGGCAAATCGGACTGCATCCAGAAAAGCTTCCCGCTCACCGCTTTGCAGAAACCACCTGCGGGCCAGTGCAGCGGCAGGTGCATACGCTTCGCGTGCCAGATAGAATTTTTTAAGCAGTTCATAGAATCGTGGATCCGCGTTTTTATAGAGCAATGTTTCGATCCGCTTCACCGCTTCGGAGACGCTGTTCGTTTCGACTGCCAGTTGCAGAAAACGCGCTACTTCGTAAGTGTCGGTGAGGTCGGTGTGGTTGATCCGCCTGGCCATGGCATCGAACTGCAGCTGCGGCATCTGCAACTCCCGCGCCTCCTGCAGTGCGATCAGCCAGAGGGAGGGGTCGTCGCTCCGGACAAAATCCCGGAGTTTCGTACGCAGCAGCAGGCGCAGCTGCGCTTTTCGGTAGGGATCGACACTGTGGAGATATCTGGTTTTGAGCAGTTTGTATCCGAACCAGACCAGCTCTTTGCGATCGATCTTTTTGAAGTGCTTCAGCTGTGCGAATGTCTTCTCAGCCGATGCCGTGTCTCCCATCGTCAGTTCGGCATCCAGCAGGCGCATCCAGTTTTCGGGATCGTCGGGATAGGCATGCGCAATACTGCGCAGATAAACCAGTGTCAGGTCGTAGTTGCTCTTCTCCGATGCGATCCCTGAGCGAATGCGGTCACCCGGAAAAAAGAGTACGAACAGTGCCGTCACAAGTATGAGCATCACAGTGAGTTCGGTATAGGTGATGACCACAGGTTCCGATCTGTTACGGGTGGACAAAGGTGACCTCCATATCGCGGGCGCTGCCGCGCATCTGCAATATGCCTTTTTTGCGAGAAATGTGTACGCCGCCGGAAGTGTGTGTGATGTGCCACCCCTTCGGCAGATTGAATCGCGCTTCGATCACGACGTTAGCATGCAGTTTTATCCTATAGTGCGTCGCACTTTTTTTCAATGTGACGATACGTCCGTTGCTGTCGACAATGTGCGGATAGCGTAGCGGGTGCCGGGAAGTCTGCAGAAGATAGTCTCCGCTTCCGTCGAGATGCAGATAAGAAAATCCTTTCCCCTTCCTGAATCCGGCGATTCCGCGGCTATGGAGGATATCGGGATATCCCAGCGACTCAGGCAGTCGCAGTGTGCGCAGCGCGCCGCTGTTTCGGATATGCCATCCCGCCTCGTCACGGGTGAGCGAGGTGGTGTAAAAGTCGTGTGCGATCGCGATATATTCGGACGTGAAAAGGGGTGTGGTCTCGCGTTTCGATGCATAGTCGTAGGCGCGCCTGAGTGCCTCCAGCGACGCTTTTCGGGAAGCCGAATAGAAGTGATAGTAGATATCGATCGGTTTGAGGCGCCTGGGATGATCGGTGATGGCAAATGTCTCGAGCACTTTTCGATAGCCCCAGAAGGGGCCTCTCCAGTCGTTGGTGTAGATATTTTCATTCTGCTCACCGACATAGATCTGCCAGAAAGGGCCTCGCTGCAGACCGAAAGGCGCGATCCGCACCAGCCACGGGTTCTCATCGGTGGCAGTCGTATCTCCTCCGTTGATCGCGCCGAGTCCGTGCATTTCGCACATGCGCAGGGCGTCGCTGCGGGGGAGGCAGTCTCCGGTCCAGAAGAAGAGGTTGCAGTGTTTGTTGCGGGGGGCGAGCACGCTGTCGATATATCCCACGCTGCCCAGAATCTCGCGTGTGAGATTGAATTCATATCCGGGAATCGGCAGATGGTAAGCCCCCTCATCCCCTCTCTGTTTTGTATGATGCTCCGCTTTCTGCCACTTGAAGGGGTGCGAGAAACTGTGGCTGGCGATCTCGACATGCGGCAGTCGGAAAATTTTTCTGGCATAGCGCTCCATCTTCGGCGAGAGTTGCGGGTAGAGGCCGTCGGGACCGATCTCCCCTTCGATGATCGATACAGAGTGGGGAAACGGGTATTTGGTGAGTATCTTCTCCAGAAGCATCTGCGAAGCATATTTTTCAGGGGCGAAACGTACTTTCTCGATGAAGCCGTCACCGTCGATATGGATAAACATGATACGCCTTCCGTTTTCGGTGGTCGGGTCGGGTACCGGGATGGCGGGCAGCCGCAGTGTCTTTTGTATGAGTGCGAAGGGGTCGATGCTCCAGATCGGTTCGCCGGAGATATCATGCTCCGCACTCCCATAGACGGCATACCCTCCCCATGAAGTGATCGCTGCAGGTGTAAAGGGGGTGCCGTCGTCACTCTGCGCACTGATGAGCGGATCCGCACCCGGAGCATCGATCAACTTTTCGGAGGCAGTGACCAGCGGCGGTATCTCGGCGTTGCATATCGGCGCTTGCGCTGTCACTTTCGCAAAAAGCTTTTTGGGTGTCGCCGCACTTTGCAGAGAGAGGTGCAGTTTTTTGGCGCGCAGCGGTGTCATCTCGAATCCGAAATCGTTGAGAAAGAGGATCTTCTGTCCCTCTGCTGTCAGCGAGGTGATCCAGGCAAAAAAGGCATGCTGATCCTTCGCGAAACTGTCTGGCCAGACGATGACACCGCTGTAACGGTCGACCCCGCCGTAGGGCAGACCCTTGCTGATATCTTTGAGTACCGGGATATAACCCAGATACTCCAGAGGCATGCTTGTCATGAGGTGCGCATTGGCGTAGACTTTGTCTCCATCTTTGAGTTTCGAAGCGTCGTAGAGCAGCAATACCTCGCGTCTGATACGCGGTGATGCCCCCTCGCCGTAGTGTTGCAGATAGCGGTCCGCAACCCAGGGTGTATACCCCTTTTTTGCGATTTTACGGGCAATCTCCCGGCGTTTTGTGCGCGCTTTCTCCGGCAGATAGTCGATGACGATGGGTTGCAGGCCGCATGCTTTCGCTTTTTCGAGTTGTGTGACGACCCATCTGCGATCTTCAGGGGAGACATCGACATAGGCTTTGGTTGTGGCATCGATCCCCTTATAGAGAGATTCTATCGCGAAGGCGTCGACAGTTTTACAGAGCGTATCCATCACTTCCACGCCGCGGTTGGCGATCAGTTTGGCATTGGGGAAGCGCCTGCGTATCTGCTGCAGCAGTTTCGCCAGCGCTTCCTGCTCTTTTTGTCGTGTCTGCTGCGTGGTGCTTTTACCCAGAGGCGAATCCAGCGTATCGAGAAAAAAGTTGTTGTATCCCTTTTTGTGGAGTGCTTCCATATTTGCAAGCAGATGCTGCAGATACGCGCTGTTGCAGTAGTCGACCACATCGCTCTGCCAGGCATCGTTTCTCCCCAGTCGCCATGCGGCTGCCGCATCTTCGCCCTCCCGCCATGCAGCAGATTCACCTACACTTACATAGGCGAAGAGTTTGTCGGGATAGCGTCTGATCCAGATGGGGTCGATCCGGTCGGGATCGACGACAACCCGGTCGTAACTCTCCAGAAAAGGGGCCGAGGGATCGTCACCATAGTAGAATGCGACAGATGGTTTCTCCATACCCCACATGCTGCATGCCAGTAAGAGGATCAGGACTATTTTACTGTAACATGTAGGTTTCATATTCGAGCCTTTGCATAACATAACGCAGCCAGAGTACGGCGATCACAAAAACAGTCAGTACCGCGACGGCGAAACCATACCCGAAAAAATAGGGCCCCAGCGCTATGGAGATCCAGGAGAAGAGTGCGTTGAAGACAAAAAAGAGGATCGAAAGCACCATCGCTTCTCTCTGACGGTCCAGATAGAATAGGATCGCCAGCACCGACATAAACGCCAGCTGCAGCTGTGTTCCCAGCAGATCGATATAGAAGAGTCCCAGATAGAGCTGCGGGATACGGAGCATCGCGAAGAGCGGTTCGGAGACCATCAGAAGGATGAGGTTGAAGATCCCCTGTATGATCAGGATCTCCCGCAGGGCGATACGGATCGTACCGATCATATCGTAACGCTCCTGGCGAATCCGTGCCAGTGTTCCCTCACCCCGCACCGCGTCGTAGTAGCGGTCGTAATTCTCCGAAAAGTCGGCTTCGAGACGGTAAAAGAAGATCGCCATGCCCGGGATGATCGCCAGATAGGCGAGAAAGATCGGCATATCGTAGACGATGGAAGCATGCAGATTGTCCAGGACGACATTGCCCGTCACGGGCGAATACCAGAAGATGATCTTGTCGATCCAGATGGCGAGATTGTAGAAAAGTCCGGTAATGCCGAGTCTGTAATAGAAGCGCTTTTTGTCGAAAAAGTCGAAACGTACCAGATGATGGGAAGGGTAGTGGTAGATGATCGCCATCACCAGCATGATCAGCAGGAGCAGATTGCCGATGAGAAAAGCGATCAGCATGCCCTCCTTTCCACCGCTTTTCAAAAAGAGGGAAAGCAGAAAGATGAGGCTGTAGCTGATCAGATAGGCGAGGATCGTAATACGGAAAAAACGAAGCGATGTGGCGAGAATGTTGCTGATCCAGACCCCGTTGAGTACCAGAAATGTGGTGATGAAGAGGAGAATGAAAAAGTTGCTCTGATGCTCGAAGAGCCAGAGAGAGAAGGGGAGGATGATCACAAAACCTGCACCGAACAGCACGATCAGAAGACCGAAAAAGTTCGGCAGCACCAGATGTTCCTTCTTTTCGAAGATACGATCAGCGACGAAACGTGTGAAGGGGAGCTGAAAAAAGCTGCTGAAGATGAGACTCGAGGCGAGCATGAGGACATAGGTGACGATCGACTGAAATTCGGTACTCTCCATCGTCTCCGCAGAGATCGAAAAAGAGACGAACCCCACCAGCATGATGACGATCATCGAGATGACCCATGGACCGCTGCTCAGTGCCGCGGAGAGTGCATAGGTGTGCAGCATGGAGGAGAGTGTCCCTTTTCTGAGCAACTTTTTGAGTTCGAACCCTATGCCCGCCATGAGAGCGCCTCCCTGTAGATGGCATCGTAACTCTCCAGAAACTGCTCCTGCCGGTAGAAGCGGTTGACCCGTTTCAGTGCGTTTTGCTGTGCAAGCTTCCAGAACTCCGTCTCCCCCAGCAGTTTCACGTAGGCGTTCGCCAGTGCACTGCTGTCGGCGATGGGCACCACTTCCCCCGCCTTGCCGATAGCGATATCCTCTTCGTTGAGCGCCCCTTCGATCAACTCTCTGCAGGAGCCGACATCGGTCGCGACGCAGGGGAGTCCTGCGGCAAATCCCTCCAGGATCACGAGTGGCATCCCCTCACTGATGGAGGTGAGTGTCAAAATGCCACTCTTGGGGAGGATGTCGACGATATTCTGAAACCCGAGAAATTTGACATGCTTTTCGAGTTCGAGATTCTGTACGATCTGCATGCACTCCATCGCGTAGTCGGGATCTTCATCCATCGGTCCCACGATCCACCCTTCGATATCGGGGATTTCGTAGGCGGCGATACGAATGGCGCGTATGAAGTTCTTGATATCCTTGATCGCCACGACACGCCCGATCAGTGTGACGACATGCGGTATCGTCTCCTCTCTCGCCTCCAGTGCCTGACGCAGTTTTTTTGTGTCGACACCGTTGGGAATCACCCGGCAGCGTGCTTCGGGGGCACCGTAGGCGATCTGCGCCTCTCTGGCACCGTTGAAGAGTGATAGAATGGGATCGGCACGATGGTAACACATGCGTCCTATCCCCTCGAAAAAACCTATCCACATCTGTTTGATATAGTCATCTTCGTCACTCTGTTTCAGAAGCTCGGCTTTGCTGTTTTGAAAGAGGGTGCTTGAGAGCAGGTCGATCCGCCGCTCTTTGGTGTAGATACCGTGTTCAGTCAGTATCAGGGGAATATCGTCGTTTCTGGAGAGAAGTGTTCCCAGAAAGCCGGCGTAACCGGTCGAAGGGGTATGGACCACTTTTGCCTTCCCCGCTACGGCATCCGCGATTTTAGCGACTTTCCAGATCGGGGCATGGATACTGCGTACTGTCCAGAAATACTCTATAAAAGGCATCGAGGGGCACTTCTCTTCATAGCGTTTCGTAATGAAGTCCCAGGCGCTTTCACTGTAGAGGAAAAAGGATTCATCCACCTCTTTGAGAAAGAAATCGAGTGTGCCAAGCGCCTTGGGGAAAGTGGTTTCGGGTTTCCTGAACCAGCGGTGGACACGCTCCACCTTTTGAAGCGCCACGGGATCGCCCCTGTGCGGTGCAACCTGCTCCCTGACCCCGAAATCGAACATATAACTCTCCAGAAGATAGACCAGGTTTTCGGGAAATGTATACTTGATCGCATCATACTCTTCCCTGCGGCTGCCGATGAAGATGATCCCGAAGCGGTAGTCGGGCAATCCACGCATCAGCTGGTCGATCCAGGAACTGACACCGCCGCGAACATAGGGGTAGGTACCTTCACTGACGATCATGATGTCGATGGGTAGGTTTTTGTCGAGCAGTGTTTTCATGCCGACTCCCTTACCCAGACGGCACGCAGTGCGTGCAGTTGATAGTTGATACTCTGTTCTGGCACCTTCTCCATCCAGTAGGCGATACGGCTGTAGTTGCGCTCCTCAAACGCGATCTGCGCCATGAAACTTGCGATCTCACTCTCGGGGATCCCATACTCCATCGCTTTGAGAAACGCCTCTTTGGCATCTGTAAACGCTTTTTGCATCAGGAGAATCCGCCCTTCGAGTTTATAGAGTTTCGGATCGTTCAGGATCAACGCTTTGGCAGCTTCGATATGTTTTCGGATATTGTCAATCACGAACTGCTCCAACTGTCTGTCGACAAGCCCCTGATAGAGTTGCTCCCAGTAGGTAAAGGCGAGTTCGCTGTGTGCCCGGGCGCGCTGCATGGGGTCGGGATGGACTTTGGCGACATTGCCCAGGTGGTGGATCTTTTCATTGATGCGCTTTTCCATCGCGTCTATCATTGAAAAACCGACCAGACGCACTTCATCGTTTTTGTCCTGCAGTGTCCTTTTGATCAGGGTGACCGAAGCTTTGCTCTTCATCTGTGTCAGGAGCGTCAGGGCCCGGATCTTCTTGGATGCAGGCGCATGAACGCTGCTGATGAGAGAGGGTATCGACCCCTCTCCGAAGGCGCGGCTGATGACGGGAAAATCCTCCTCAAGACGCTGCAGATCGATATCTTCGACCTCTTTGTCGATTTCGATCTGCTGACTTTTTTGAAATCCCCAGAGCAGGAGAATCCAGCCGATACCCATCCCGAGAAAGGGTACGATAAAGTCAAATGCAAAGAGCAGTGCGAGAATGCGCCGTTTTTCCGAAGTGTAGACTTTGGGTAGAAAACGGATCTGAAGCAGTGCGCATATCAGAGATGCGACGCTGTGCAGGAGAAGGGCCGCAGTGAGCAGAAGCATACCTCTTTCCGCAATCAGCGTCACAGTGAGCGCCGCTGTCTCCACGAACAGCGCGAAGAGGCACAAAAGCGGTAAAAGTCCCCTCAGGAGTAGTGATCTAAACTGCATGTGCACGAATCCATGGACCGAGTGTGTCGATTTTGTCGATTTCGGTAATGATGATGTGGTATCGCTCTTCCCCGAATATCTGAAGTTCCTTTTCGAGTCGCTCTTTGAAGCTGATCGCACCGGAGAGACGTTCGAGGGGAAGGAGGAAGATATAAAACCAGGCGCCTGCCTCTCTGTGCAGGTCAACCTGATCGAGCAGACGCATCTTCTTGGTTTTGAAATTTTCCAGTGTCAGTGCGACCGCAGGGTCGGCGGTGTGTACTGTAACGACAGCGGAGTGGACACCGAATCGCTGCTGCATCGTATAGAGTCTGTCGATTTCGAGCTGGAACTTCGCATCGATATCGGGCAGGCTGAGGTGGACGGAAAAGTGCGCCTGGTGGGTATTGTAGAAACGCTCCTGCGCCAGATACTCCAGAAGTATTTCGATTTTGAGGATGTTATCCATATGAAAGGCAAGAAAATCCATCTCTTCGATCACGAAGAGGCCGAGGAGTCTGTTTCGCGTATCGAGGACGGGCAATACCGCCAGAATCGGTTCATCCTGCAGCATCTCCATCTCCTCTTCGGAGAGAAAGAGGGGTTTTTTAGTGGCGATTACCTGTGCGATCATCGGGTGTTTCGGATCGAAGGTGAAGTGCGATTCGCCCAGCTTTACCGACTGTTTGAGAGATGCGTCCTCCGTCAGTTCGCAGTAGAGCGCACTTTTGAGACTGAATGCTTCGGTGAAGGTGGTGAAAAGACGCGTATAGATATCTTTGAGTGTGTGCGCTTTCGCAAGTTCGATAAGCAGTGAACGCAGTGTTACGGGTTTGAGCAGATACCCCTTCTCCAGCTGATCGTGTGAAACCTTGAGTGCGTAAAAGGCGTTGCTGAGCTCTCTGAATTTTGCCTTGAGATAGTTCTTCTCTTCATGATCCTGCCTGCCTCTGTGACGAAAATGGAACTGAAACTCTCCAAAGAGCAGGACAAATACCAGATATTCGAGAATGGTATCGGTATCGTATTCGAGTGTGAAGAAGTAGATGCCGCCGGCTATGACGGCAAGCGCGATGACACCGTAAAGCGTTCCGTTGTAGAGTGTGATGAGCGCCAGAAAAAGGAGGGCGAGGTCATGATAGCTGTCAAGCCGTATGACGATTGCGTCGCTCAGAAAATAGAGCAGGGTCACAAAGATAAATGCATAGAGAATCGTCTCCCAGAGCGAGTTGAACAGTTGCAACTGCCCCGCTTTTTCGCGTATATATCTCAACATCTACGGAAGTAACTTGTCCAGTATATGTTGTGCTACGGTGGAGAGAGCGTCGGTGGAGAGAGCGTTTTGGCTCCCTGCCGCACTGTAGCGTACTTTGCCATCTGCAGTGTCGATGACATTGATGACAAGACCGACGACCGGTTCTGCATCGATGCCGCTCTTGTAACGCCACTCCGTCACTTCACCACTGAGTATGTAACGGTATCCCTGCTGCCGAAATATCGCTATACGTTTCTGCAGATCGATACGATTTTCATCTGTAAGCGTGTCACTGTCGGGTTGCAGATTTTGGGGTACGGCACTGAAACCGTGTGCTTTGAGGAGTGTCGCAGCGATGGAAGCGGCACTGTATCCCGCCATTGGTGTCTGCGTGTAGTTGTAGAAAGGGATGACTGCAATCTTCGATTTTTGAAGTGTCGCTTTTTCCGGGAGTGCTGTTTTGTGTATCTGCATGCTGCTGCACCCGAAAAAAAGCAGTACCGGCATGAGGGCGACAAGTGCCTTCTTCAATAGTGTGACCATAGATGTCTCCTGCGTTGTAAATAGACTATATCGCATCTTTTATTCTAAAACAGATGTAGATATT
>JANTHT010000060.1 GCA_024762235.1 Sulfurospirillum sp. | reverse complement strand
CAGACGTTTGTACACTTCTCGTTTGAGAAGCGTAACCTTTCGGCTCTCATCCGAGATCGCCGACTTCAGTGCTCTTTTACCGCCTGTGGGGATCTGCTGGGAGAGTGTGAGGGCATGTGTCTGCATCGGTTCGAGGTCTCTTTCAAAAGGCCTTTCAAACTGTATATCGTTGATGCCCGCACCAAGCACGGGATCGTTCCACAGGCCTTCTCTTTCGGCCTCCAGTGCATATTTGTGTGCTTTCAGGGTGTAAGTTTGCAGACCGGGATTGTTGCGCAGCGCCTGCGCGACCACCTCTTCGATGGTCGCCGCATGAGAGACACCGGGCAGTAACAGCAACAGCGCCAGCACTGTTCTCATAGGGTGACGCTACCTCTCGTTTTATGGACCGTATCATCACCGGTTTTGAACTTCAGATGGTACTGCCATGTACCGCCCATAGAGAAGTTGACAGGGAGTTTGAAACTGCCGTCATCCTGGCTGATGCCTTTGGCTTTGTACTCCATATAGGGCATGCCCGGCATCTCCGGCATGAAAAACTTGATCTTCACTTTGGCATCTTTGACGATTTTGCCATCCTTTTTGAGCGTGACGAAAAAGTCGTTGTTGCCGACAACGGGCGTCGTTTCGGTGTAGAGTGTCAGGTCGTAACCGTCGACCTTGTCGCCGATATATACCGGATCGGCATGCAGGGCGATGCCGAAAAAGAGGGTGAGTAGCATGAGAACTGTTTTTTTCATGAGATTTCTCCTTGTCTGTTTTTGGTAACGGTAGTGTATGATTCTTTTGTGTAGTCTGTATGGAGTCAGAATGCAAAAATTATGGTAAAATATAGTTATCCTGCCATCTCTGTTTCAAAGGAGCAACCGTCATGCTGGAGATCGAAAGAAAATACCTGCTCAAACCCTCTGTACTGGATATGTTACACCGCATACCGCACAGCTGCAAGGAGCTCGAACAGTTCTATACACGGGTAACAGAGGCCAAAAGTGTCCGGTACCGCCGTGCCGGGAAACACTACTACAAAACTGTCAAAAAAGGGATCGGCGCGATACGCGAAGAGAGGGAGAAGGAGATCTCCGAAAAACGCTACATGAAAAAGCGGCGCAAGCACCTCGGTGTTGTCATCGCCAAAAAGCGGTGTCTCTTCGAGATCGATGGCCTCGAATACAGTATCGATATTTTCAAAAAGCCCTATGACGGTCTGCTGCTGCTCGAAGTGGAGTTCGCCTCCGAAGCGGCGTACAAACGTTTCCGCTTGCCTGAAGTGTTGCAACCCCATGTCGAAAGAGAAGCGACGGAAGAGGGGACGTACGTCAACAAAAACCTCGCCCTGTTCGGACTCCCGCTGGACGAAGAGGATCCGCAGCGAAGCGACAGAGTGGTGATAGGGAAACTGCGCAAGCTGGCAGAAAAGACACTCTTCTATCTGCAAAAGGCTGTCCGTGGCAATGACGATGAAGATCTCCATCAGTTACGCGTCTCGGTGCGCAATGCCGTGGCACTGCTGGACGGTTTCGCTTTTTTGTGGCGGGAAGAGGCGGGGGAGCGTTACCGTCCGCTCCTCAAAGAGATCATCTCGATCACCAATGCCAAAAGAGACCTCGATGTGATGACGCAGAGGTTGTCCGCACTGGAGCAGGAGAAGCGGGAGCACCTGGATATGGATGCCTTTTTAGCCCTCAAAAAGGAGCTCGCGACGATGCGCGAGAGGGAGAGACGTTACATCAAAGCCTATCTGCAGAGTTCGCAACTCAGGGAAAATCTGCTCAGATACGGGGCATTTGTCGACAGCGGCTACCGGGAGATGCGTAGCGCGTATGCCGCCTACGCCATCGGGCCGGTGGTGAGTTATGTCATCTACAGGCAGTTTGAGAAGATCCGAAAACTGGCCGTAAAGATCGACTGGGAAGAGGATGTCGAAAAGATTCACAAGCTGCGTATCGGATGTAAAAAGCTGCGCTATACACTCGAAAACTTTGAGGAGCACTTTGATGCAGCGCATCTGAGCCCCGTGGTCAAAGATCTCAAAAAACTTCAGACGAAGCTGGGAGCGTTTCATGACTATCATCAGGAGCAGCTCCTCTTTGCCGGCCTGATGAAAAGAGAGAAAGATCCTGATATTCTTCTGCTGTTGCAGCGGGAGATAGTGCCTGCATTGCAGCGGTCACAACATAAGCTACGCGGGGAGATTCGTCAGAGAACGCAGACCTTTCTCAAAGATGAAGATCGTATCCGTCAACTCTTCATCGCTCCCCGGGTTTCAGAAAAGTGATACTGAGAGGATAAGGCGCACTCTCGCCGTTGTTGGCCCTGATTCCCCAGATGATCGCCAGAATCAGGATGGCGAACTTGAGTATCACCAGTATCAACACGCCGACACCGACATAGACCAGCAGAAAACCTGCCAGTGCGTAGAGCATGTAGGAGAACATCCAGTTGAGGATGATTTTGCCATGCCGGTCGATGAAAGGGGACTCCTCTTTTTTGAGTTGCCACATGACGATGACGGCGATAAGGCCCAGAAAAGGAAAGAGCATGTTCAGAAGCTGGGCGAAGTGCATCAGCATCGCCCAGTTTCGTTCCTGTTTGGTCGGCATGTGGATCTCCTTTGGCAAAGAGGGCTGTGCGGTGGGCCATTATACCATAAAGAAAGTGGTACGGCACTTGACTTTTTTATCCGTTTTGGTACAATCGCACAAAAAGCATGCTAAGGAAAAAATATGTCAAAAGTCATGATATGGCACAATCCGCGCTGCGGAAAATCACGTGAAGGTCTCAAATTGCTGCAGAGCCGCGGGATTGAACCGGAGGTGGTCAGATACCTCGATGTGCCGCATACCAAAGAGGAGATCAGAGAAGTGATCAAAATGGTTGGGTTGAATTCAGCCAGAGAGATGATGCGTACCAAAGAGAAGCTTTACAAAGAGCTGGGCCTCAAAGATGTCGATGACGAAGAGAAGCTGATCGAAGCGATGGTGGAACACCCCCGTCTCATCGAGCGGCCGATCGTCATCAAAGATGGCAAAGCGGTCATCGGCAGACCGCCCGAGAAAGTACTTGACCTGGTGAAGGGTGACGATGCTTAGTACCGTCAATCTGACACAGAGATACGGAAAACGGGTGCTCTTCGAAAAGATCAACCAGACGTTCGACAAAGGGAAACGCTACGGCCTCATCGGTGCCAACGGTGCGGGCAAGAGTACTTTTCTGAAGATACTCTCCGGAGAGATCGAACCGACTGAAGGCGAAGTACAGATTCAGCCGGGGCTGAAGATGGGCGTACTGGGGCAGAACCAGCATGCGTTCGACGACTTCACCCTGCGTGACGCGGTGCTCTACGGCAACAAGCGCCTTTACGATGCGCAGAAAGAGAAAGAGAAGCTCTACATGGAGGGCGATTTCGAAGATGACGCGGTCAACAACCGCCTGGCGGAGCTTGAGATCATCTGTGCGGAAGAGGACCCGACTTACGAGTCGGATGTGCATATCGAAAAGCTGCTCGAAGCGCTCGGTTTCGAAGCGAGCATGCATGATCAGCTTATGAGTTCGCTTACCGGTGGTGACAAGTTCAAGATCCTGCTGGCGCAGGTGCTTTTTCCCAAACCCGACATTCTCCTGCTGGACGAGCCTACCAACAACCTCGACATGGAGGCGATCGCATGGCTGGAGCAGCAACTCAAGCGTCATGAAGGGACACTGGTCGTCATCTCGCACGACAGGCACTTTCTCAACGCGGTCGTCACGCATATCCTCGATCTCGACTTCAAGACGATCCGTGAATTTACCGGCAACTACGACGAGTGGTATATCGCCGCCAACCTGATCGCCAAACAGCAGGAGATGGATCGCAGCAAAAAAGAGAAGGAGAAGGCGCAGCTCGAGAACTTCATACGCCGCTTCTCCGCCAACGCCTCCAAAGCCAAACAGGCGACCAGCCGTCAGAAACAGCTGGAAAAACTCGATCTCGGGGAGATAAAGGTCTCCAGCCGGAGGGACCCGAGTATCATGTTCAAGCCGTGTCGCGAGATAGGGCAGGAGGTGCTGGAGGTCGAAGGGCTCTCCAAAAGTTACGACGACCACAAAGTGTTTGAAGATATCTCCTTCAAGGTCGAGAAGGGCGACAAGATCGCGCTGATCGGTACCAACGGTGTGGGCAAGACGACACTGCTGGAGATCATCACCGAAAACATGCAGCCCGACAGCGGTGCAGTGAAGTGGGGACAGACCATCTTCAAAACCTACTTCCCGCAAAACACGACCGAAATGGTACAGGGTGATGAGAACCTCTACTCCTGGATCCAGGGATTCAGCAAGGATTGGCACATCGACGATATCCGCAAGTGTCTGGGGCGCATGCTCTTTTCCGGGGAAGAGCAGGAGAAGAAGGTCAACGCACTCAGCGGTGGTGAAAAACACCGCCTCATGATGAGTAAGATGATGATGGATTCCGCCAACTTTCTGATCATGGACGAACCGGACAACCACCTCGATCTCGAAGCGATCGTCGCACTCGGCGAAGCGCTCTACAACTACGACGGCAACGTTATCTGCGTATCGCATGACCGAGAACTGATCGACGCCTTCGCCAACCGCATCATCGAATTGAGGCCGGACGGCGATATGGTAGATTTCCGGGGTAACTACGAAGCGTATTGCGAAGCGATGGCGGCAAACGCATAGCGCTGTTTCAAAATGGTCAATTTTGTACGAAATTGACCATTTTTTATTTACTTTATTTCCAAAAGGTACAACTTTTCCTTTAGCTGTCGATATTGTCTGTAAGTTCAAAACAGGATATCGATATGCAGATCAAAACGGTTCTCTTTTCAATGGCGGCGCTCTTTGCACTCAGCGGATGCGGCGGTGGGTCAGTTACCACAGTCCAGGATGCATCGTTTAGCAGAGCGACGGGCAAAAAACTTTTTCTCGACGAGGTGAAAACACGCTACTATCTCGGTGAAGATGCACAACCCTCTTTTAAAGCGGTAGACGAATATGGTGCCGACGTGACACAATGGGTTAAAGTCGAGGGAACGATAGATACCGGCAGAGAGGGGGCCTATAGGTTGGTTTTCAAACTGCTGGACAATCAACAGAAGGTTACGGACACCGTTGAAAAAGAGATTGTCGTGGTGCGAAACCATGCTCCGGTCATCAACCTCTATGGCGGTAAAAAAATCGATGTCTACCTGGGTGAAAATTATATCGAACCCGGATATGATGCGAACGATGACGAAGATGGGGATCTGAGCAGGGACGTGGTCGTGAGGGGAAGTGTGGATACATCACAAGAGGGTAATTTCACAATCGACTATAGTGTGGCGGACAGTTTCGGTGCGACGTCGAAAGTAGAGAGAGTCGTGCGTGTCATACCGAAAGACGACATTCGCCCCAATGTGCTCTCAGTCGACAGTGAAGCTGCTTCAAAAAGCTACGATCTCTGGAACTACATGATCAATCCGAATAGTGAACTAGTTTACGGATATTATGAGAACAATCTCAAAAAATATAGCCGGAAAAGGCATTTGACACAACTTTCAGCAGACGATATCGGGATCACTATGCCCTATACACTGCGTCAACTCGATTATCACAGGGAAAACAACGGCCTTTTCAGGATCGGGTTCATGCAGGAGCAGGACATGCTGAAGTCTGTCCGCCTCAAAGAGCGTGTACAGATCGATGAAGTGATCACGAGTGAGACGCCCGTTAAGGATGATCAAGCTTGCAGAGTGACCGACCACTACAACGCTATCGAACTGGTCGATCACCGCTACGATGATGTGATCAGAGTCGCATGCGGCAATGATGAAGCCTACTTTGCAAAGGGAGGTGGACTGATACTGCACAATAAACCGGTGGCAGACGGCAGCGCTTTGACAACATCGGGAGAGGAGGTGGGGAGAGTACCCTTGCATCAGATTCTCTACAGATCTGAGACGCCGCTGGGTGAATTGAATCTGGAAAGCATGCAGCAAAGTCATACCGATATGCTGGCGGAAGCACCCTACAGCCTGCATGGACATGGTATCAAAGTGGGAATTGTCGATGAAGGAAATGTGCGTGACAGCCATGTTGAATTTGGAGGAAGGGTGACCAATCTCACCAGTGAAGTTGTGAATCCCCAAACAGGTGATAATGAGAGTTTTCCGGCTGATATTTATGACGAGCACTCCACCCATGTCGCCGGAACCATAGCCGCAGCAGGTATCGATCCGGATGCAAGGGGATATGCCAATGAAGCGGAGATAGAAGCCGTATCCTACTACGATGCGGTTTGGAGCGCTTTTTCGTACGGCATGGATCGGTTCCGCCAAAGAGGTGTTTATATCACAAACCACTCCTATGACGAGGCAAATGCATCGAAAACCGGCATCTACAGCGAATTTGCACACTATGCCGATGCACTTGTAGAGCGTTATCCGGAAGTGATCGCCGTCGCATCCTCGGGCAATGACCGCAGCGACACTGCCCGCTACGGTCTCATCAAAGATTTCGGAAATGCGAAAAACATCATCACAGTCGGCGCGGTCGACTACGACGGTAAACTGACCCCTTTCAGCAACACAGGTCCGGTAAAAAACGGGCGCATCAAACCCGATATCGTCACCAAAGGGTACAGGGTCCTCTCTGTGGATGCAAAAAGCGACGACGGATATCAGTATATGAATGGTACGTCGATGGCGGCACCGGCAGTCACGGGTGCGATGGCGCTTCTGGAAGAGGCATACCTCAGAGCCAACCAGACCCGCATGCGGGAAGATACGGCGAAGGCGCTCATCGCCAACACTGCCGAAGATCTTGGACGCAAAGGGCCAGATTATGAGTATGGGTTCGGACTCCTGAATACGCTTGCCGCGGTCAAAGCGATAGAGACGATGGATAGCAACGATTCACTTGTTCAGATCAGAGAGATAGCCCCGGAGCAGAAGCACAGTTACGATCTGCATCTGGAAGGTTTGACGGAAGTGAAGATGACGCTCAGCTGGATCGACCCGGAGACCGGTTATCTGCCCATAGAAGCGTTGGTAAGCGATCTGGATATCCGAATCGTCGACAATGACGCCAATACCGTATACGCTTTCACACTCGATCCGCAAAACCCCGAAGCGGAAGCGAGACAGGATCGTTTCAACCGTCTGGACAATGTCGAACAGATTGTGACGAAGTTGCCGCGCGGTGACTACAAAGTGATCGTCAGCGTCCACAAAGCGGGCAAAGAGAAGCAGAAATATTCGCTTGTCTCCACCCAGCCTCTGAAGGGTTTCCAGTCAGACTCCTCCTACAGCAAAATCGATGAGTTTGAAACGGTGATCTATGAGAGTGTCGCGCAGTGATCCCGCTTAGTGCAGCTGGGATCACTCTGTAAAAGAGAGGGTTATTTGGCGTACTTGAGGAGTGTTTCGTTGGGTACCATACCGATAAACTGGCGTGTGATGTTGCCCTTTTTGTCAAAGACCATCATGTAGGGGATCTGACCCTGCCAGCCGGTATTGGCTCTGGCGAATCCTACCAGGTCCCATGCATAGTCGAGATTGACGACGGGGTAGTTGATCCCTTTCTCTTTGATAAAAGCGTTGAGGTCGTCGTTGCTCATCTGTGTCTGGACCTGGATCCCGATGATCTGTAATGTATCT
Organism: Sulfurospirillum sp.; assembly: GCA_024762235.1. Lineage (GTDB taxonomy): Bacteria > Campylobacterota > Campylobacteria > Campylobacterales > QNZT01 > QNZT01. The sequence continues at coordinate 2,948 of JANTHT010000060.1, read as the reverse complement.
TTATGTTTCTTCTGCAGTTCGATCAGATGGGGAATCTCCATGAGACACGGCGGGCAGTGCGGGCCGAAAAAGTCGAGGATCACCGCTTTCTTACCTTTGTACTTGTCGAACATAAACCCCTTTTCCGTGATTGTAAATTTGATGATTTCACCGTTTGTGGTGTTGAGCTCCATGTTCTGGGTGGGACTCTCTTTGGCGGCGGCTGAAGTACTGAGAAGTAAGCCCGTCATGATGACTCCGGCTATCAGTTTTAAAATCTTTTTCATTAACTTTCCTTAAATATAGTTTATTTAATTTTTAAAAGAATTGAATTTTAGTATTATAATTATTAAATGTGTATTAATCGTGTATGGTTATAATAGGCAGAAATTAAGAGGAAAGCACAATGGAATTGACCCATTTAGATGAAAAAGAGCGGCCGAAGATGGTCGATGTGACAGCCAAAGAGGAAACCGTACGCACCGCAGTGGCAAGCGGTACGATTCGGATGAGCCGGGAAGCGTACGAGATGATCGTCTCCAACCAGACCAAAAAAGGCCCGGTGCTCCAGACGGCGGTCATCGCCGCCATCCAGGGCGCCAAACAGACGTCGACACTGATTCCGATGTGCCACCCGCTGATGCTCACTTCGGTCAAGGTGGATGTCACGGAGCTACCGGAACTTCCCGGTTTCAGACTCGAAGTGACGGCGAAACTGACCGGCAGGACCGGTGTGGAGATGGAAGCGCTGACCGGTGCGAGTGTGGGGCTGCTGACGATCTACGATATGGCCAAGGCGATCGACAAATCGATGGTTATCTCCGATGTGCGACTCGAATCCAAAACAGGAGGGAAAAGTGGTGAATTTAAACGATAAAAAACTGGAACTCGAATACCCGTGCAACTGGGATTACAAAGTGATTGTCCACAAAGAGTGCGATATACATGATATCGCCAAATGTCTCTTTGGGGAGAGGGAGCATAAAGTGACGAAATCAAAAAAGAGCAAAGGGGATAAATATCGCAGTTATAATGTAAGTACTCTGGTACATAACGACGATGACCGCAAAGAGATTTTTGAACAGCTCAAAAAGGATGAAAACGTCAAGATGGTGCTATAGCCCCCCGCTGTATCCCTCTATTTGCCAAGAATCATGCCAAAAGAGAGCGTAGCTTCGTATTGGGTACGGAAACGGTGCTCCCGTTTTTGTACCAGGCGCGGCGTGATGCGCAGATAGTACCACTTTGAGAAGTGGTGGATATAGCTGAGGCTCAGCGCATGCCAATCCTCTTTGTAGGAGGTACTGTTTTGTGCCAGCGATGCGTAGGTGATCCAGTACTCCAGATGGTTTCTCAGATCGAGGTGTTGATGGAGTTTGAGATAATTGACGAGATGCCTTTCATGTCTGTTGTCACTGTTACTATACCATTCGTTGCCCTGAGTGAGGTAGTATCTCTCTGAAAGCGGTTTGAAAAATGTGAACTGCAGCGACTTTGCAAGATAGAGATGGGTGATATAGTAGTAGAGACTCCCTTTGGTCAGCAGGCCGTACTCTTTGTAGAGCGCAAAAGTTTTCCTGGCGCTCACCTCCTGATAGAAGTCGAGTGGATTGCGCAGGCGTATTCCCAGCCGTGTAAAAAATTCGACCTTTTTAGTACTGGTGATGATATACTGCACACCTATACGGAGTTTGTTATCTGTGATGAGATTTTCATTTTCACGATCTACCTCACGGTTGATCTGCTGTGTATTGGATTGTTTGGTAAAAGTGATACGAAATTTTTTACTGAGTTTGGGAAGGTAGATATTTCCCCTTAGGTTGAGGGAGAGGGATAACCGATGATTTTCAGTCGATTGCAGTGAAGTGATCAAATGCAATTTGTTCGCCCGGACTCTTTCGATCTCCGGATGGGTACAGTTCGCTTCACAGTCGATCGTATCATCTATCGTATGCAGCAGATCATGGAAATATTCTGTCATCGTTTGCCGTGCACTGTCCAGCACAGGGGGCATATCGGCATGCGATAGGGTGATAGTGAAGAGGAGAAGAAGCGGTATCAGTCTGTACATACTAAGATTATAGCACTTTTATGAAATAATTTTTGAAAATTTTCGTAAAAACTCTTTACAAATCGAAAAAAATGCGCTATAATTTCGACTCTTTACAAAACTGCGGGAATAGCTCAGTGGTAGAGCACGACCTTGCCAAGGTCGGGGTCGCGAGTTCGAACCTCGTTTCCCGCTCCATTTAAGCAGATATGATATTGCACTAATTAATAAAAGTTTGTAAAGATAAAGTGTGGTGTCCGAATGCGCCCGGGTGGTGGAATTGGTAGACACAAGGGACTTAAAATCCCTCGATCATTGCGATCGTGCCGGTTCAAGTCCGGCCCCGGGCACCACGCCTTATTTTTGAGGCGATCAGATGGCGACATAGCCAAGTGGCTAAGGCACGAGCCTGCAAAGCTCTGATCCCCGGTTCGAGTCCGGGTGTCGCCTCCATTAATAGTCTCAAACTTATAAAGCAAAGCTTCATAAGTTTTCAGTCACTAAAGCTACGGCAATTGCCGAGAGTTTAAGCATGTGATGGATATATTTTTATTTTTAATTGTCGGGAGATGGCAGAGCGGTTGAATGCACCGGTCTTGAAAACCGGCGAGGGTAACACCTCCGGGAGTTCGAATCTCCCTCTCCCGGCCACCACTTCAAAAAAATCAGATACTTTCCCATAACATTTACAACTTCAGAGAGGGAGATTTGAACGATCAGAGTTCGGTGCAGCGCAGCAAACCCCGCAGCGCAGCGAGGACCATCGAGCGCTCCCGGCCACCACTTCAAATAAATCAGATATTTTCCCATAACATTTACAATTTCAGAGAGGGAGATTTGAACGATCAGAGTTCGGTGCAGCGCAGCAAACCCCGCAGCGCAGCGAGGACCATCGAGCGCTCCCGGCCACCACTTCAAA
>JANTHT010000059.1 GCA_024762235.1 Sulfurospirillum sp. | reverse complement strand
TCAGGAGTCGGTCATGTCAGTACGTATGGTACCCATGGAGAGTGTCTACTCCAGATTGCCGAAGATGGTACGGGACCTGGCCAAAAAGCTGGATAAAAAGATCAAATTTGAACATATCGGAGACAACGTCGAGATCGACAAGATGATGGTCGAGGGGTTGATGGACCCGCTGACCCACATCATCCGAAACTCGCTCGATCACGGTGTCGAGAAACCGGAAGAGCGCATGCGAAAAGGGAAGTCGGAAACGGGCAAGCTGGTCATCGCGGCAGAGCAGGAGAGCGGCAACATCATCATCTCCATCCGGGATGACGGTGCGGGGATCAATGTCGAAAAAGTGGTCGGCAAGGCACTCGAAAACGGTGCGATCACCGAAGATGAACTCTCACGTATGACAGAGCAGGACAAACTGATGCTCGTCTTCCACCCCGGCCTCTCCACTGCCGAAGAGGTGACCGACGTCTCCGGACGCGGTGTCGGGATGGATGTCGTCATGAACAATATCAACGCACTGGGCGGCTATATCCGTGTCTACAGTAAAAAAGACAGAGGTACGGAGTTTCAGATCGTGCTGCCGCTGACACTGGCAATTCTAGATGGGCTCAATGTCCTCATCGGCGACAAAAAGTTCATCCTTCCGCTCAACGCCATCGTTGAGTCGCTGCAGCCACAGCCCCATATGGTCAAACATGTGGGTAAAAGCCACAAAGAGATTTTGATGCTCAGGCGCGAATTTATCCCGATCATCAGACTCTACGACTTTTTCAATATCAAACCCGGTTACGAAAATCTCGATGATGGGATGCTCATCGTTGTCAAGACTGCCAGCAGCAAAGTGGCGCTCTTTGTCGACGACTTCCTCAATCAGGAACAGATTGTCGTCAAATCGCTGGAGAAAAACTATAAAAAGATCCGCGGTATCGGTGCGGCGACGATCCGGGGTGACGGAAGCATCGGGCTTATCCTCGATGTCACCAGTATCGTAGAGATGCAGCAGAAAGAGGAGGTGTAAGATGGAATATGTCGTATTCAGACTCAACAATGAAAACTATACGATTCCGCTTGAGAAGATCAAGGAGATCCTGGTCTATTCGCAGGTGATTATCACGGAACTTTTCAACGAAGCGCCCTGGATCAAAGGGATGATCAATCTTCGCGGTGAAGTGATCCCCATCGTCGATCTGCGGATTCGGTTCGATATCAAAGATGCCACTTTCAAAGAGAATACGGTCATCATCGTCGTCAAGACAGATGAAAATAAACTGGTCGGCGTCATTGTCGATAATATAGAATCGATTCTGGAGCTGGACTCCCAGATAGTGGTCGCCGCTCCCGACATGGGTGTCAGTGTAGATCCCAGATTTTTGGAGGGATTGATCCGGCTCAACAAAGAAGAGATGGCCACACTGCTCAATATCGACGCAGTATTGAAAATAGAAGAAACAGCATAGGAGAAGAAGATGAAGATTTTGGTTGTAGACGACAGCAGCACGATGAGACGTGTACTCAAGATGGGTGTTAACAAAGCGATCGGTGAACACAATCCCGAGATTTTCGAAGCGGAAAACGGACAGGAGGGGCTCGATCTACTCCATAAGCATCCAGACATAGACTACGTCTTTCTCGATGTCAACATGCCGGTGATGAAAGGGGACGAGATGCTGCGTATCATGCGTCAGGATCCCGCGATCAAACATATCAAAGTGATCATGCAGACCACGGAGGGGGTACGCTCCAAAGTGGCGGAATTGACGAAGATGGGGATCTCCGGGTATCTGCTCAAACCCTATACCCAGGATATCATTCTGCAACTCATGAACAAACTGATGGAGCGCGAGAGCGCCAGAGTGTAGAACGATGGGCAAAAAGCGCGAAGAACTGATCCTTATCGCCGATGACCTGCGCACCAACCGTATGGTGATGAAAAAGGCGCTCGAAGGTGAGAACTACACTTTTATCGAAGCGGGCAACGGACAGGAAGCGGTGGAGATGGCGATCGAACATCAGCCGCAGGTGATCATCATGGACGGTCTCATGCCGGTGATGGACGGATTCGATGCCGTCAAAGCGCTGCGTACACTTGAGAGTTTCAAACGTACACCCATACTGATGATCTCTTCACTCTCCGATGAATCTGCTAAAATCAGGGCGATCGAAGCGGGTGTCAACGACTTTATCACCAAACCGTTCGAAAAGATGGAGTTGATCATGCGATGCCGCTCCTACATGGAGATCGCACATACCAACGCCCACTATATTCTCTCTACACGCGATCCGCACTCCAATATGCCCAACGAAGTGGCGCTCAGACATACGCTGATGCGAAAAGAGCACACCACGATCGCACTGATGCGCATCGACCATTTTCGTTCGGTCGATGCCTTTTACGGCGAAACGTATGCGCACATGCTCGAAAAAGCGTTTATCAAATATCTGATTTCCTACTTTCAGAGTCTCGATCTGAGTGTGTTGTGTTACCACACCGCGCCGGGTGAATTTGTCGTTCTCTTCGATAATTTCGCGCGGGATATGTCGCACATCGACCTCCACAGCTTTTGCAAGATGCTGCATGAACATATCAAACTCTATGAGATCGAACTGGACAAATTTGCCTACGATGTCAGTGCGACAATCTGCATCGCCGGCGGCAGCGACACACTCTATGAAGATGCGAGTTTCGCGATCGATGCGGCGATTGAGCAAAAAAAGCCCTATATCGTCATGAACGAGGTGATCGACAGGCTCAAAGCGGAGACACAGGAGAATATCGCCAAAGTGCACATGGTCAAAAAAGCGATCGAAGAGGATCGTATCGTTCCCTATTTTCAACCTATCTACAACAATGCTCTGGGTGAGATTACCAAGTATGAGACACTGGTGCGTCTGGTTAAAGAGGATGGTGAAGTACTCTCTCCTTTCTTTTTTCTCGACGCAGCGAAAAACGGCAACTACTATCTGCAGATTACGACCATCATGATCGAAAAGGTCTTCGATATCTTCAGATTTGTCGACTCCGAAGTGGCGATCAACCTCTCTTACCTCGATATGGCGAGTCCGATGGTGTGCGACAAACTCTTTGGTTTGCTTGAAGAGAACCCGGACACTGCCAAACGGATGACGCTGGAGCTTCTGGAAGATGAAGCGATCGACGACGACGAAGTCTTCAAAGCGTTTATCGCAAAAGTCCGGGAGTACGATGTGCAGATCGCGATCGACGATTTCGGCAGCGGATACTCCAATTTCCAGCGTATCATGGAGATCAACCCCGATTTTGTCAAGATCGACGGAAGCATCATCAAGCATCTGGCAAACGATGCCAAGAGCGAAGTGCTGACCAAAGCGATCAATACATTCTCCCATTCACTCGGCATCAAGACCGTCGCGGAATTTGTCAGTGACGAAGCGATCTTCATGAAGGTGCGGGAACTGGGGATCGACTATACCCAGGGATACTATATCGCAGAGCCGCACGACAAACTCGTCACCCTCAAGTCGCATCCCACCCTTTTTCACGCAAATCTGCTTCAAACGGTGCAAACAGACTAAAAAAAATAGCATAAAATCCGATATTCTCTCAAAGAACTGAGGGTGCCTCCGAAAACCTCCTGCAGGAGTTTCAGAGGTCTCCCCGCAATAAGGACTTCGATGAAATTTCTGGATCATCTCAGCTTTTCGAAAAAACTCTATCTGCTCCTGGCGGTTCCTGTGCTCGCACTGATGCTCTATACGATGACGACCTTTGTCGGTACCTATCGGGATACGCAAAAATATGAGAGTGTCAAAGCGTTGGCAGAGATCTCCGTCAAAATCTCCAATTTGCTCCATGAAACGCAGAAAGAGCGGGGTATGAGTGCAGGATTTATCGCCAGTAAAGGGCAAAAGTTCAAAACACAGCTTGTCAAACAGCGTAAGTTGACAGATAAACAAAGAGCGGCACTTTACACATTGCTGAAAAGAGATGAGGTGCGAAGTTACGGGGAGGCGTTCACTGCCCGGCTCGATGCTGCACTGCGTATGCTCAAAAGGATAGATGACGTACGTAAACAAGTCGATGCGCTGCAGATAAGTCAGAGAGAGATGCTCCGCTACTACACCGACATGAACGCCGGACTGCTCGATACGATCGCGATGATCGTCAAAGTCTCCGATGATAAAACCGTCAGTAACGAGATCAACGGTTATATGAATTTTCTGCAGGCGAAAGAGCGCATGGGAATCGAACGTGCGGTAGGGACAGGGGCACTCGCTTCCGGCGGTTTCGCAGAGGGGATGCAGCGTTACTTTGTCAAGCTGGTCGCCCAGCAGGAAGCCTTTTTGAAAAACTTCAACTACTACGCTCCCGAAAGTGTCATCCGCACCTATGAAGAGATCTTCAAAGACCCGGTTGTGCAGCATGTTTTTCAGATGGAACAGAGGCTGATGCGCGCCGAATCGGTGATGCAACTCAATATCCCCGCACAAAAGTGGTTCGACGCGATCACCTATAAGATCAATAAATTCAAAGAGGTCGAAAATCTGCAGTCCCGGCATATAGTGCATTCGGCAACCGCACGCTACGACCATGCATGGCAGACGCTGGTGCTCTATTTTGTCGTCAATACCGTCGTTTTCCTGATGATCGGTATATCGGCTCTCATGCTGACCAGAAGACTTACGGCACAAGTGGAAAATCTGCGAACGGGACTACGCTTCTTCATGGCGTATATCGCCAGGGAGAAAGACTATCTCAAGCCGATGAAGGTGGAGGGGAGCGATGAGTTCGCCGATATGACGCAGATGATCAACCGCCAGATCGACAAAGTGACGAAAATCGTCGAACAGGATAAAAAGGTGGTTTCCGAGATCGAAGATGTCGTACAGAAAGTGAGTAACGGCTTTTTCGGATACAGCGTCAAAGAGAAAGGGGCTTCGATGGAAGTGGAGCAACTGCGCAATTCTCTCAATGACATGTTACGTGCGACCAGGGAGAAATTCACCGAACTGGTGACACTGCTCAACCACTTCAGCCAGGGCAAGTTCGACTACGAAGTACCGCAGGATAAGATGCATGGACTCAACGGTGACTTCGGTGCCGTGATTACGTCGGCAAAGCTGCTTGGAGAAAATATCTCCGAACTCTTTGCCGTTATCCAGAATGCCGGCAGCAGTCTCACCAGCAATACCAAAACGCTTGCAGCCTCGTCCGAAAAGCTCAACGCATCGGCGCAGTCACAGCGCGATGCGCTGGGTAACACGACCCATGCCCTCGATCATATGAAAGAGACGACAAGAGAGAGTATCAAAGATGTGCGCAAATCCTCTTCGATGGCCGACAGACTGGCGCAAAGCTCCGAGACGGGCCTCACACTGGCCGCCAGAACGGCCGAAGCGACAGGAGCGATCAACGAACAGGTCGAAGCGATCAACGAAGCGATCACGATCATCGACCAGATCGCCTTCCAGACAAACATCCTCTCCCTCAACGCCGCAGTCGAGGCGGCGACAGCCGGCGAAGCGGGCAAGGGCTTCTCTGTCGTGGCACAGGAGGTACGCAACCTCGCTACCAAGAGTGCCGAAGCGGCTGCGGAGATCAAACTCCTCGTCGAGAGTGCCAAAGCGAAGTCGATGGAGGGTAAAGAGATCAGCGAAGAGATGATCGAAGGGTATAACCACCTTAAAAACGAGATCAACGCCACCAAAGAGGTGATCGAAGCGGTGGAGCGAAAAAGCCGCGTCCAGGAAGAAGATATGGGTGAGATCGACAAAGCGGTCGAAGCGATGGAGCATGTCGTCAGCCACAATGTCAAAATCGCCGGAGATATCAACAACCTCTCCAGCGATGTGACTAAACTCTCCGCCAATCTCTTCCATGTCGTCTCCGCGGCATCTTTCAAAGAGGAGGTGCGTAATTATGTCTGCGATGTCAAACTGAACGAAACGATCGCGCAGATGAAGCACAAACATCTGATCTTCAAAAGCAAAATACTCGAAAAGGTCGATATCAAAAGCCGTTTCGATGTGACACCGCCGACCCGGTGTGACCTGGGGCGATGGATGCGCGAACAGGAAGAGCGCAGAGTAAGTTTTACCCAGACGCCTGCATGGAGTGTGCTGATCAACGACCACAACAAGATCCACGCACTCGCACAGGAGTATGTGGACAGAAATGCCGAAGGTGCGTCAGGCAGCGAACTGGATGAGATCGCGACAGAGCTCGAACGGGCGACGGCGACGATCTTCCGCTCTCTGGACGGTATCAAGCGGGTCTGGTGCAACATGCAACGCAACGAAGCGACAGAGCGGGGCAGAAATTTCACGCGCAAAGAAGCAGCAGCGGCACACTGAGTGACGAAAATGGTTAGAGAGGTTCACTAAACTTTAATAAGAAGTTTAGTTTTTACAATTAGAGTAGTTATATTCAAAATATTCTATAATTTCAGCAAAAAGTATAATAAAAATGGCGTATATGCACAGGTTCACTCTTCTGGCACTACTCTTTCTGTTGACGGCATGCGCGCTTACACCCCCAAAACCGCTGCGCATCAGTGCCAATCTCTGGATCGGATATACGCCGCTTTTTTACATCAAAGAGCGGGGCTGGCTCAAAGGGGAAAATATCGAACTGGTCAACGTCGTCTCTCTCTATGAAAATATGCAAATGTATGCCGTCGGCAATGCTGACGCCTTTACCGGTACGCAGTACGAGTATCATGTACAGCACCAGGCCCATCCTTCACTTTCTCCGGTACTCTTGCTCGACCTCTCCAAAGGCGGTGATATGGTGATGGGCAACATCGATCTGCAGACGCTGCGTAAAACGGAGCGTCCGATCGATGTCTGGCTGGAAGTGGACTCGGTCAACCAGGAGCTGTTCAAAGCGTTTGTCGAAAAAGAGGGGCTCGGGAATAAAAAGTTCCGGTTTCACAATCTCGACCCGGAATCGATCTCGAAACTACCGTTTAAAAAGAGCCCGACGCTTTTGGTTACCTATAAACCCTACGACGATCCGTTGCGCAGCAGAGGCTACAGGGAACTGGTCAATACCGCCGATCCTTCGCTCTCCTTTAAAGTTGTCGACGCCCTTTATGCCGATGCCGAAGATCTGCAAAATTTTGATAAAGAGTTTAAAGTGCTGAACCGGCTTGTCGCCAGAGCGCTGCATGATCTGCATAAAGATCCCAAAAGTTTTTATCGCTATGTAAAAAACTATCTGCAGGGGGAAGATTATGCGCATTTTCTCGAATCGCTCAAAACGATCGAGTGGATCTACGGCAGAAGAGACAAAACCTTTCTTGAACAGTTGCAGAAACTGGGGCTGCCCACAGAAGCGTTGATGGAGCCGGTATCCGATGCGCTTTAAAACCTTCAACATGCTGGTGATGCTGGCACTTTTTCTTTTTTCTGTCGTGAACTTCTATATCATGCAGCAGTATATCCGTAGTGAGATCGATAAAGTGCTGATCGATTCACTGCGTCAGTATGTCTACAACCTCTCTTTGCATGTCAACGAACATCTCAACGATCCCACAGAGGAAAATCTGCATATTTTGCTTGATCGTTTCAATGCAGGTACGAAAGAGATCGCGGATCTCTACGTCACCGACGAGGAAGGCAGACTGCAGCTTACGACCGACTACAGCCACGACAAGCAGTTTACGCTTCCGAAGCAGACACTCTCTATAGACAGGCTGAGTATCGACAATATAGAAAAAACGACCTGGGTGATGTTGCCAGTCTACAAACTCGACGGTTTGCGAAAAGTTCCGTACCATATCTATCTCAAGCTCGATCAAGAGTATATCTCCCGTATCATGCGTTATCTAAACTGGATGCAGTTGCTCTTTCCGCTCTCCTGTCTGCTGCTTTTTGCGGGAGCCTACTACCTTTTTTACCGTCTCGTCATCCGGCCGCTGCTGGGGATGTACGCCTATGTGAGCGGTGAAACATCCACACTGCCGCGTTCGGGCATCGCAGAGATCGAAACACTCTCGGAAAATGTCGAACGCTATCTCAAAGCACTGAAAGAGATGGCCTATATCGATCCGCTCACACAGGTCAAAAACAGACGCAGCATCGACAATGCGCTCGACATCGCCATCGCAGCAGCACAGAGGGATGGGGAGAGTTTCGGTATCGCGATCATCGATCTCGACCGTTTCAAAGAGGTCAACGATACCCACGGTCACGACATTGGAGACAAACTGCTTCGCGGGATCATGGACCGTATCAAAACCCACCTGCGACAGGTCGATCAGATAGGGCGGCTCGGCGGAGACGAATTTCTGATCATCTTTCATCATGACAAAGCGCCGCAAAACATCTACGATGCACTCGAGCGTATCCGCAAACTCTGTGAAGCGCCGTTTCATTTCGGAAGCGTGACCCTCACCTGTACGATCTCCGCAGGTGTGGCGATCTATCCGGAAGATGCAAAAGAGAAAGTTGCGCTGCTCAAATATGCCGATCAGGCGATGTACCGTTCCAAAAATGCCGGCGGCAATCAGGTACATTGACAAATGTTGTTCGGGCACATCTTCGGAATGATGGGTTGCTCGAACAACATCTGCAGCGGAAGGGTCAAAACGAAGTTTCCTGAAAATTTCTTTGAAATTTTGGGGTACCCACCGTGAAGCCGTTTGAGAGCAACCCATCATTCCGAAGATTTCGTTTGAGCATATTTTTTGAAAACGGAGGTGTCCAATGATTTTTCGTGACAGAAAAGAGGCGGGGGCGTATCTCGCCGCAGCGCTGCAGGGGTATAAAACCGAGCATCCCGTCGTGCTTGCGATCCCGCGGGGAGGTGTGGAAGTGGGGTTTGAAGTGGCCAAAGCACTCGATGCAGATTTCGATCTGCTGATCGCCCGCAAACTCCCTTTCCCCGACAACCCGGAGTCCGGTTTCGGCGCGATTGCCGAAGATGGATCACTCTATATCATCAAAGAGGCGGCATGGTATCTTTCGCAAAGTATCGTCGAACAGATCATCGCGAAACAGCAGGAAGAGATTGCACGACGCATCGCGACGCTTCGCGGCGGACGCGATCTGATACCCATTGAAGGGCGTACGGTGATTCTGGTCGATGACGGTATTGCGATGGGTTCTACCATGCATGCGGCGATCGCATACTGCCGTCACCATCGGGCAGGAAAGATCGTCGTTGCGGCTCCGGTGACGAGCGCACGTGTCAAAGAACAGTTGAGAAAAGAGGTGGACGATGTCGTGATTCTCGAAACACCACCCGATTTCCGTGCTGTCGCCCAGGTCTACGCAAACTGGTATGATGTCAGCGACGAAGAGGTTCTCGAGATCATGCAAAAGTGGGATGCCTGGAAGAGGACACATGGAAGATAACCGCAACCACTATCATGCGCTGACCGAGCATTCGTGGGAGTCGATACGAAAAAATCCAAACCGGCTGGCCTGGGAGAAGCAACCCGTTCCTTTCAAGATCTATAACAATTTTCTGCAGATGATCAAACTCGACGACGCGAATCCTCTGCACCGTTTTATTTACCGTATCGGCGGGATCACCGCAAAAAAGGTCTATCCCGGGGTGGAGTACTATCTGCGTACGATCCCCAGTGCGGGTGCACTCTATCCGGTGGAGTGCTATTTTCAGGCCAGAGAGGTAGAAGGCTTCGAAGATGGTATCTACCATTTCGATGTACGTAACTCCGCAGTGAAACTGCTGCATCGCCTCGGTCCGGATGAAGGTGTGGAAGTACATTTTGAGGACAATCGCCAGATACGGGGACTCCTCTTCCTTCTCTCTACGGTCTATTATCGATCGGCATGGAAATACAGGGAGCGTGCATTTCGCTACTGTCTGCTGGACTGCGGACATGCGCACGGTACGATAGAAGCAAGCGCATGGTTGTATGACTATGCCGCAAATGTCCGTTACCGTTTTGACAAGAAGGCGCTCAATGCAGCGTTTGGGTTTGGCGATCGGGAGTTTTTTCTCTCGTCCGTCGTTACCGGTGCGCCAGGCTCTGCTATAAGTACCTATCTGGATATGGCGTTGGAAGATATCAATCCCCCCTATAAGAGAAATGCAGTGATCGAGCGGGCATATCATGATACCCTGGTGCTGCGGGGTTGCCGAAAAGAGCGTCGATACAGCCCGTTTGGATTTGACAAAGCGCGTTTTGAGGAGGTAATCTACAAGCGCCGGTCCATTCGTGAGTTTACCGGAAAGCCTATTTCGAAAGGGATGCTGGATCTGATACTGGAGCATCTGCGCAAACCGATTTTGAGTGACTGTGACGAACCGGTCTCATGCTACTATGTGGTCAATCGTGTCGAAGGGATGAAGCAGGGGCTCTATCTGGATGACAAACTGCTCAAAGAGGGAGATTTCAGCCAAAAGGCCGGCTATCTCTGTCTGGAACAGCGGCTGGGCAGTGAGAGTGCCGTTACGTTCTTTCTAACAAGCGGTGCGCAAAACTATCAGCCGGCATACCAGAAAGCGGGCCATATCGGGCACAGGCTCTACCTCGTCAGTGAATATCTTGGGCTTGGATGCAGCGGTATCGGTGCCTATTATGACAAAGAGACGGCCGCATTTCTCGGGACAGATGAGATGATTCTCTATGCGCTGGCAGTCGGACAGTAACATCAGCATCTCTGTGATAAAATTGATGCTGTTCGTATCATGAGATCTTTTGCCTCATACACTGCTCTCAAACGGCTTCACGGTGGGTCCCCAAAATTTCAAAGAAATTTTGACCCTTCCGCTGCAGATGTTGTTCGAGCAGTGCATGAGGCAAAAGATCCAATTATTTAAGGGGAGTGGCAGAGGTGCTTTTAGGCAAAATAGACTATATCAACCTCGCTCCTTTTCATGTCTATCTCAAGCGCCATATC
>JANTHT010000058.1 GCA_024762235.1 Sulfurospirillum sp. | reverse complement strand
CGCTTGACGATACCGTTTTTGGTGAAAAATGCCAGAGAACGCTTCTCGTCGAAATCGCTGGTCGGTATGATCGACTTGATCTGCTCACCCGGTTGCAGGTTGATCAGATTGACCACCGCTTTTCCCTTTGCCGTGCGGCTTCCCTCAGGGATGCGGTAGACTTTGAGCCAGTAGAGCTGTCCGAAGTTGGTCACAAACATCAGTGTATCATGCGTATTGGCGGTGAAGAAGTTTTCGATAAAGTCATCTTCGTAGGTGGTAACCGCTGTTTTGCCCTTGCCTCCGCGCTTCTGTTTCTCGTACATCTTCAGCGGCACCCGCTTGATATACCCTCTGTGTGTGATCGTCACGACCATCGGTTCGTTGGGAATCAGATCTTCGATGTCGATATCGTCGTAATCGTCCACGATCTCGGTCAATCTCGGCGTGGAGAATTTTTTCCTGATCTCTTCGAGCTCCTCTTTGATCAGATCGTTGAGCAGCGCTTCGCTTTTGAGGATCGCGCTGAGGCGTTCGATCTCTTTCATGAGTTCGGCAAGTTCCTTTTCGATCTTGTCGCGCTCCAGACCCGTCAGACGCTGCAGCTTCATGTCGAGTATCGCGGAAGCCTGCACCACGGAGAGTCCGAAGCGGGCCACCAGGGCATCTTTGGCTTCGGGTGTATCTTTGCTCGCACGGATCACTTTGATCACTTCGTCGATATTGTCGAGCGCGATCTTCAGCCCTTCGAGAATATGCGCTCTCGCTTTCGCTTTTTCGAGTTCGAAGATCGTTCTTCGGATAATCACCGTCTTACGATGCGAAAGGAAAAGGTCTAACAGTTCATGGAGCGTGAAGACTTTCGGCTCCTTGTTGGCGATTGCCAGTAAAATGACACCGAATGTCATCTGCATCGGAGTCGATTTAAAAAGATTGTTGAGTACGATTTCGCTCATCGCATCCCGCTTCAGCTCGATCACGACGCGCATGCCTTCCCTGTCACTCTCGTCACGCACTTCCGAGACACCGTCCAGACTCTTCTCTTTGACGAGGTTGGCAATCGTTTCGACCAGTTTCGCTTTGTTGACCTGGTAGGGAAGTTCGTCAACCACGATCACCTCTTTGTTGCGTTTTGTCTCGATGTGGGTCTTCGCCCGGATACGCACACGCCCGCGTCCTGTCAGATAGGCGTCCCGGATCCCTTTCTTCCCGAAGATGATGCCTCCGGTAGGAAAGTCCGGGCCTTTGACGATCTCGAGCAGCGCTTCCGCCGTGACATCTTCGTTGTCGATCATGTAGAGCAGCGCGTCGATCAGTTCATCCAGCCGGTGCGGCGGGATATTGGTCGCCATACCGACTGCAATACCGCTGGAACCATTGAGCAGAAGGTTTGGAACGCGTGCCGGCAGGACATCCGGCTCTTTGAGCGAGTCGTCGTAGTTGGGTACGAAGTCGACCGTATCTTTATCGATATCGCGCAGCAGCTCTTCGGAGAGCGTCGTCATACGCGCTTCGGTATAACGCATCGCTGCGGGATTGTCACCATCTACCGAACCGAAGTTTCCCTGCCCGTCTATGAGCGGTATGCGCATCGAAAAGGGCTGCGCCATACGCACCAGTGCATCGTAGACAGCGGTGTCTCCATGCGGGTGATATTTACCGATCGTGTCACCGACGATACGCGCCGATTTTTTGTAGGGCGCTCTGGAGCTTAGATTGAGTTCGTTCATCGCGAAGAGGATTCTGCGGTGAACAGGTTTGAGACCGTCTCGCGCATCGGGGAGCGCACGCCCGATAATGACACTCATGGAGTAGTCGAGGTAACTCGTTTTGATCGAGTCTTCGATCGTGATATTTTCTACATGGTCATCGTTGTCAAACAGGTTGCCTGGCATTTTTACCTTCTTTTAAGTAAATTTAGATATTTTATCTTTTTTCCGCTTAATACCTCTTCAGCGCTGAGAGGCATCGGCCAGGGTCAGCGCAAAGAGCGGGGTTACACCCGCTTTTTCCAACACCTCTTTCGCCTCGAGAATTGTCGTGCCTGTCGTGATAATATCGTCAACGATGATCGCCGTTTCAACGCCTTTCCCCGTATAGTGGAAGCGGCGCGGATGACTCTGCCTGAAGGCCAGGGTCTTGCCCGAGTAGGAGATATCGCTTCTGGCATGCAGTGTGCCGTAACGAGGTCTCAGATGGCCGCTGTTAAGTGCTCTGGCCAGTATGGCGGTATGGGCGTATCCGCTTTTGGGTCTGTCATCTACCGGGATGACAGCCACAGGTGTATCGAAGCTGAAATCACTCCTGAACCATCCGAACGACTCAGCGGCCAGTATCCTGTAGACCGATGCCCCGATATGGGTATGTTTGGTTTTGATCAGCGGGCCTGCATCGGCATAGTTGTAAAAGCTGTAGACTTTGAAGCCGTCACCTATGATACGTATGGAGAGAGAGGGTGCCAGCAGTCTGCGTCTGCATGCTGCGCATATGAGGGAGAAAGAGTATGTGTGACAAAGGATACAACGCATCACACATTGTATCCAATTTTGCAGAAAAGAGGAAAAGGGGCGCTCCCTTTTTCCTCAGAGAGATGTGGACGGTTTAGTGTACGACTGTTCTACACTTGACCACTTGCCACTTCAGAACCGGCTCGGAAACTTTCACTTTTTTGGTGACTGTTTTGTATACCGGCGGAATAGGAATACGCTTCGTTTTCGCAGGTTCGACAATCGTTTTGACTTTCACAGTTTTATAGACGGCAGGTACCGGAACCACTTTTGTCGTTGCAGGCTTGGCAACCACTCTTTTGGTGATCGTTTTGTATACCGGCGGTACCGGAACTTTTTTCACTGTTGCCGGAGATACGAGTACTTTTTTGGTGATCGTTTTGTATACCGGCGGTGTCTCTACCAGACACATGATCTCACCTGTCGTACCATCTACTTTCTCGACAAGGCCACGCCCTTTTTTCCATGTGGTCGTTGCGGGTTTGACGAGTATTTTCTCTTTCACTGTCTTATATTTGGCAGGTACTTTGACCAGTTTCTCAGATGCGGGTTTGATCAGAATCTTCTCTGTAACTGTTTTATAGACAGGGGGTACGGGAACGATTTTTTCACTTGCTTCTTTCACAAGTACTTTTTCTGTTTTCCAACCATATTTGGCAGGGATCACGACGATCTTCTCACCCGGCTCTTTGACGAGTACTTTTTCTGTTTTGAGTTCATATTTTGCCGGTGTCAAAACTCTTGCATAACATTTACCTGGTTCTGCATTTGGCGGATAGAGCTCATTTGGTCCCTTGACTGTTTTGGTGACAGTGACAACCTTTGCAGATTTTGCTCTCGCAGCCGCAAGTTCAGCCTCGAGCGCTTTGATCTGTGCATCTCTGTTGTCCACTTTTACCACTTTTTTTACGGGTACACTGCAGACCTTTTTTTCTGCACAGCCACTCAGCGCCAGTGCCGCAACAGCAGCAAGCACGATAGAACCTGATGTAAAAATTTTCATTTTCACTCCTTTTAATTTTTAATTAAGCAAGTTCATTTTACCCAACAAAAACTTTTATAAATATAAATAACAATAGATACAAGGAGATAGCTTTTATATTTTTAATCTTTATGATTTTGCAAACGATAGACACTCAGGTTGAATTGCAGATGAATCTTCTGATCTTTCGCATCGAGAACCACGGGGAAATTGATTTTGACCACATGATGCATCTGTTGCAGTGCATCGACAAATTTGTAAAACTGCACAGGCGTTTTTGCATCAAAGTCAGCCCTGAACGCATAAATCTGCAAACCGCTTTCGCTCTTTTTTTCAGACTGCGGCGTCAAAGTGACATTTTGAAAATAGCGACGTGCCATCGAGAGAAAGGCTTTTTCATCGAAGTCATTCCGGAAAGCGTCGAGTGCGCCCGCATACTTTTTTTCACTGCTTTGCAGTTTTTGCGCCAGCTGCTCTCTGCTCTGTGTCAGCGCATGCTTATGTTTCTGCTGGTAGAGATAAGCCGCCTTTTTTGTTTTGTATGTTTTGATAGAGGGGATCACCACCAAAAATACAAAAAGCATGACCACCGCCATAAAGGCGAGCACAAAGAGCATGAATCTGACTGTTCTGTTACTGTTCGCTCTGGTTGCCATCTGGCTGCTCCGGTATACTATCTTCTACACTGTTGAACGATTCGAACATCAGACATCCCCTCGCATCGGTCATAAATCGCACACGACTGCTGGCAAAGACCGATTTCAAAGGCGGTTCAAGCAGCAACCGATATGCCGCTTTGGACTGCGTGTATCCCTTGAGATAGAGCGACTCCTTTTTCATAACCACCCTTGTCAGCGTAATCTGATCCGGGATAAGATCGAAAAGATTCTGCATGCTCTCTTTGAGTGCGATATTGGAACTGTTGACTTCCTGATAGATCTTACCCTGCGCGACGATCAGGGCGATACGCTTGTTGAGCTTCTGCAGCGTCTTCGTCTCCAGACTGTTTTCGCGACCCAGATTATCGAGCATCTTGATATAAAAAGAGGATTTATAGTGCAGCATGATGCTGAAAATCACCAATCCCAATGCCATCAAAACGATAAAGATCAGCCACATCAGGCTCATGTTGTCGAGCAGTTTTTTCTTTCTGGGTCTGATAAAACTACGCATGCGATTCGACCTCCGCGCGCGCCATCTGAATCAACGCATCCAGAATGTCGACGCTCTCCACCTCGATGGGTACCAGCAGTTGCTCTTTGAAATAGTCGATAATCTCCGGATTGAGCCGGACGGCGTCGAATATCTTTACATCGGTCACGAAATCGCTGCGGTAGAGCGTACTTTCGTAAAATTCACGCAGTGACGCATCGAAATATTTCACCAGACGCAGATCCTGCCCGAAAAGTCTGTTTCTGGATGAGGCCACTTCGGCATCTTTCTCCACCTTTTCGACGATGCCGTGCTCGGCACTCTCCAGGATATCGGCGATCTCAGTCGACTCTTCGAGCTCCATATCCAGATCGATCTCATCGAAGATATCCCCGTCACCCTCTTCATCCTCGATTTCATTGTCGAAATCGGTCGTCAGAAGATCTTCCTCTTTGGCGATATTGATAAAAGTGCCGTAGAGCAACTCCTTTGCGCTGAATATCATGATCGCGATGGAGTTGATCCCCGCCAGCATGTAGAGGACGATGCCCTCTTCCTGCGGTTTCCTGCTTATCAGGTTTTCCATGACAAGAAATGGAGAAAAGAGAAAATCGATCCCCGTTTCGGCAAAGATCCTCTCTATCCACTGAATGTCGATATTTGAGGCGTAGACCGAGTAACGCTTGTCGACACAGATCTCTTTGACTTCGTTGTAATCGATATGAAACTGCTCATATGCCGACATGAGACAGGATGGTACGACGCCCTGACCGTAGGAGTTGAGAAAAACCGCGATATAGGTGTGTTCGATCTCCGCCTGCAGTGCCTGAAGGTAGTCCACCGCTTCACGACTCAGCTGCTCTTTTGCGGTGAGATCGAACCGTTTCTCCTCTTCATGCAGCACTGCACCCTTTTTAAATCTTTTGACTTTGACAAAGCAGGCATCTTCGACCATGATCACACCCGCGTACTGTATGGTAAGCCGTTTTTTAATCGCCGTTAGTAAGCCCATCTGACTCCCTGCACAAAGGATGTGCCTTTTGATAGTTCTTCATCTTCGCGCTGCTGCTGAGTCTGGTGTAGATCTGTGTCGTCTCCAGCGATGCATGCCCCAGAAGTGCACTTACATCCGTAATCCGCGCGCCTCCTTCGAGAAGGTCCGTTGCGAAGGCATGTCGGAGTTGGTGCGGCGTGACTCGCAGCGCATGTTTTTTAAAGACTTTTCCGATCCGATAACGGATCTGGTTGGCACGCATCTTCCGACCCGATTTTTCAAATAGATATATGCGCGGTCTGTAACTCTGCAGATAGTGCTCCAGCTCTTTTCGCACCTCATCCAACAGCGGTAGCTGCCTGATTTTATCACCTTTTCCTTTAACACTCACCCAACCGTCGTGAATAGATTCCAATTTTAAATTTGCCGCTTCGGAGATACGAAGTCCCAGTGCATAGAGGGTCAGAAGCAGCATCCTTTCCATCGGTTCACATGTGGCCAGTGCCTCGAAAATATAGTCACGTGCCACCGGTTTGGGAAGTGTTTTGGGGAGTTTGATCGTCTCATCGTTACGCAACAGGATCGTCTCACCGCGATCCCCGAGCCAGTTGACAAACGATTTGAAGATCGAAATCTTTTTGTAGATCGTCTTTTTTTTGAGGTGGTGGATCTGCATGCGATAGGGCATGAGGTCCATATACCACACATCCCCTTCCCTGACTATCTCCACAGAAGAGAGCGCTTCCTGCAGGTTGAGACGGTAGGTATAGATCGTCAGCGGACTGTAGGAGAGATTGTTTTGCAGGTAGTCCAGGAACTGCTCACTCTTCTGGCTGAAAAAGTTTGTCATGGATCGTCTTGAATTTTTCATAGCGTTTGATGCACTCGGCATAGAGCTCTTTGTCGGTTAGTACCGTCGGGTTGAGTTTGTTGAACTTCTCTATCATGATCTCCGTGATCATCTTGATCTTGAGCTTCTCCCTGGCGGAAAAGTCGGGCCTGTTCGTCAATGCGTCTATTTTCCTGAGGTAGCGGTCCGCCTCTTTGACATAGTCGGCCATCTGTGCGGAGATCTTGCTCTGTGCCAGTATGGAGAAAGCCATCTTGTTGTAGGGATCGATCTCGAACGCCTTCTTCGCCAGCTCCCGCGCCGCTTCGTAGTCACCCGTGAAGTACTTCATGCGCGCTTCGAGCGAATATTTGTAAGAGTCGTTGAAGCCGAAAAAGAAGAGCAGCATCCCCGCGACAAAAATCACCAGTGTGGTAAAGATCACTTTAAACATAGCTTTGCAGTCGCTCCTTTATCTTTGCTTTGGCTTCCTCTCTGGTGAGACCCGTTACATGAAAAGGTTCACTCGCATAAAAATCGAGCCGGCTGAAGGGTTTGGGTATGATAAACCTGTCCCAGCTCTTCATCTCCCAGTAGCGCGAGGCTTTATAGCGGTAGACGACGATCGGTAGATTTTTCATCTGGGCGATCGCGACGATCCCGTCCGCCACGGAGTGTCTCGGCCCTCTCGGACCGTCGGGGGTGATCGCGATACCCCGACCGCTGTCGATGAGCCGTAAACTCTCTCTGAGCGCTTTGATCGCCCCTTTGGAAGAGCTTCCGCGCACGAAATCGAACCCGAAGAAAGAGGCGGTACGCGCGATCAGTTCACCGTCGAAATGTTCACTGATCATCAGTGAAAAGGAGAGATCCGACATGAACTTTTTGTAGAGAAACGGATTCATCATGATCTCACCGTGCCAAAAAGCCACCAGACAGGGCGTTTCACACCGCTTTTTCGGCAGATGGTAGTGCGCGCGACATGTCATGAACAACAGCCGTATCAGCCCGTAGGCCAGAGGCGGCGTAAAGCGCAGCAGAAGCTTTCTTTTACGATGCCTGGTGAAGAACTTCCCCATAAAGTACCATCCTTTTTGGATTTGTGATCTTTACGGGAAGTGTAAGCCCGAGCAACGCTTCACTCCCTTCTACCTGTATCATGAAGTTGTTGTCGCTTCTGCCCGCCACAGTTCCGCCGCTTCGCAACTCTTCGAAGTAGACCTCGCAGACCTTGCCCGTCTGCTCCGCTGCGATCTCGTCGAGGATCTCCGTCTGGCGCTCCTGGAGGGTTTTGAGCCTGCGTGAAGCGACTTCTGGATCGACCGGTTCCATCTCAGCCGCTTTCGTCAGAGGCCTGGGAGAGTATTTGAAACTGAAAACCTGCTCGAAACGCACTTTGTTAAGTACCTCCATCGTCTCCGCGAAATCCTCCTCCGTCTCCCCCGGGAAGGCGACGATGATGTCGGTACTGATGTGTACGTCGGGTACCATTTCACGCAGTCTGGAGGCACGGTCGAGGAACCACTCTTTGGTATAGCCCCGCTTCATCTCCCGAAGGATTCGCGTCGATCCGCTCTGCAACGGCATGTGCATCGATTTGCAGATTTTGGGATTGGAGGCAAAAACTTCGAGAAATTTGTCGTCCATGTGCAGCGGATGGGGCGAGGTAAAACGAATACGCTCGATCCCCTCCACTTCACTGACCATATTGAGAAGGTCACTGAAGTCGACCCCCCTGCGCCCGTCACTGAAACTCTTGCCGTAGTTGTTGACATTCTGCCCCAGCAGCATGATCTCTCTGGCACCGCTTCCGGCCGCCCTGCGCACCTCCTGCACGATCAGTTCCGGGGGTATGGAGATCTCTTCACCCCGTGTCGCCGGGACGATGCAGAAGGTACACTGCTTGTCGCATCCTATCGAGATGTTGACCAGCGCTTTGTATGTCGAGTTGCGAAAGTCGCTGAAGACGTAGGTGCTTTCGTCGAAATCGATATCGACCTCCACTGCCCCCTTTTCGTGCAGCACTTTGGTGATTTTGGAGACGTTGCGTGCACCGAGAACGAAGTCGACATAGGGTGCCCGCCTGATGATCTCATCACCCAGATGGCTGGCGGTACAGCCGCAGACGCCTATCTTCGCTCCCTCTTTCTTCTTTTTGTTGAAGTGTCCGATCTCCGAGAAGAGTTTCTGCACCGGCTTTTCACGCACGCTGCATGTGTTGATGAGGATCAGATCGGCTTCGCGAAAATCCTCTGTCACCGCATACTCCTCTTTCGTGGAGAGTTCCGCGACGATATGTTCGCTGTCACGGACGTTCATCGCACATCCGAGCGTTTCGATAAAGAGTTTTTTACCCAAAACAGCCTCTATAAAATATGGACTTCGTAGAGATAGTCATTTTCATCCAGTCCGTACTTCACCTCTCTGAGATAGACGCTGTACCCTTTCTCTTCAAAGTGCTCCACCAGTGCCACGAGGTCTTTGTGCGCATTGTCGTGATCAAAATAGAAGATCTTCTGCCCCTCTTTCTCCATGATTTTTTCAATATCTTCGAGTGTTATAGTTTTTTGCCTGGCATTCACATCATGCTTAGCGAGTTTCAATGTCATCAACATTTCCTCAATATTTATTTTAATTTAGTATAGCACTATTTCGATAAATAACCGTTTAGTAGACAACTTAAGAAGATTTTGCTATAATGTAATAACTACACACCATTCAGCGGCGAAACAGACACACTTCCAACCACCAACAATCAAAAACAGAAAATTTAAAGGAGTAACAGAAAGTGGAAAAAATAGTCAATATCATAGAATCTATTGCCCATGAAAAGGGGTTGAAAATGAGCGAGGCCAAAGAGGCGGTCTCGACGGCACTCATACGTACCGCGCAGAAAGTATTCGGTGAAGAGTACGAGTATGCGGTCAATATCGATGAGAAGAACAAAGAGCTGAACCTCTTCCAGAAAGTGCTCGTCGTCGAAGATGAAGACGAAAGGCTTGAAGAGGAAGGCGAGAAATATATCGCGATCAGCGAAGCGAGGGAAGCGGACAGCGAAGTCGAAACCGGCGATGAGATCACCTACCAGCTGAGTCTCGACAACATGGGAAGAACCGCTGCGGCGATCCTCTACCGTGAACTGGAGTACCATATCCAGAGATTGCTGGAGCAGAGCATATTCGAGAAGTACAAGGAGAAGATCGGCGAGTTGATCTCCGCACCCGTCACCCGCGTTGACAGTGATGAAAACACCTATCTTGAATACCGTGAAGTTCAGGCGATCCTCCCCATGAAGAGCCGCATCAAGGGGGAGAAGTTCAAACCGGGCGATACGGTCAAAGCGGTCATCCGCCGTGTCTATATCGACAAGAAACTGGGCATGCAGATCGAAGTCTCCAGAACGAGCCCCAAGTTTCTCGAAAGGCTGCTGGAGCTGCAGGTTCCCGAGATCAAAGATGGGCATGTCATCGTCCA
Organism: Sulfurospirillum sp.; assembly: GCA_024762235.1. GTDB lineage: Bacteria > Campylobacterota > Campylobacteria > Campylobacterales > QNZT01 > QNZT01. The sequence goes on along the minus strand of JANTHT010000058.1, from coordinate 998 downwards.
TGCGGCGGCGAGAATCCCCGGTGAACGTGCCAAGATCGCCCTCTCCTCCGTCACACCGAACGTCGACCCGGTCGGGGCGACCGTAGGAACCAAAGGGGTGCGTATCAATGCCGTCAGCCAGGAACTGCACGGGGAGAATATCGACTGTATCGAGTACAGCACGATTCCCGAAAAGTTCATCGCCCGTGCGATGTCACCCGCAATCATCTCCGCAGTGCGTATCGAGGGGGAGAAGGCGATCGTCACCCTGCCGGGGGATCAGAAGTCCAAAGCGATCGGTAAGAGCGGTATCAACATCCGTCTCGCATCGATGCTGACAGGTTTCGAGATAGAGCTCAACGAACTGGGCGGTACCACCGCTGCCGGCAGCGGCGAAAGCACCGAGACACAACCCCAGAGCAATCCCGACGCCCTCAAGGCACTCTTCGGAGAGTAACAGAGGGGCTTACTGCCCTCTTTTGAAGTGGGGGTTGAGCTTCAACAGCACCAGGTCGGCGATGATGTTTCCAAGAAGCGTCAGAAACGCCGATATGATCAAAATCCCCATGATGACCGGATAATCCCGGCTCATCGCACTCTGATAAAAGAGCAATCCCATCCCCTCTATCGAAAAGATCGATTCGAGAATGACACTGCCGCCTATCAGGCCCGGCAGCGAAAGCCCCAGCATTGTCACGATCGGCGGTGAGAGATTGGGCAGGATATAGCGGCGCAGCAGATTGCGTTCATCCACCCCTCTCGCTTTGGCAAAAAAGATATAGTCACTCTTGAGGATATCGATCGTCAGGCTCCGGACATACATGAGCAGACTTCCTATCCCTCCAAAAACGATCACGAAGATCGGCAACACCAGATGCCACGCTTCGTCCAGCACTTTCCTGAACCCCTCTTTGGGCTCTATCGAATGGAGTCCCGAGATGGGGAACCACCCCAGCTTGACCGAAAAGAAGATGATCAGCAACAGTGCCAGATAGAACGACGGTACGGCGTAACTGACC
>JANTHT010000057.1 GCA_024762235.1 Sulfurospirillum sp. | reverse complement strand
AGCACTTGAAAGAGATAGAGCGTATGGTACGCCAGCTGTAGCGCACATGCCTTCCCGTCTGCCGGCGGGTTCCCTGCAATCCGTTCTGACACGATGCCGATATAGGTATCGATCACCGCCTCGCCGAACGCTTTGGCATACGCCAGGTCCCGGTTGAAGTCACCGGTGTTGAAACACTCCAGATAGAAGTGTGCCACACCGCGGTGGCGTCCCAGTGCAGGGATGAAGAAGTACCGCTCCCCCTGTGCCCTTCCCGTTTCAAAATGCACACCCCCGGCCTCCTGCAGTGTCTGCATGAAGCGTGCTTTGTCAGTGCCTCTTTCGATCGAAGGGTTGAGATCTGCCATGATCCTCCAGTAACCGCTGCCGTCTCGCATCTCGGTCCAGCTGATATGCATGTGCATCGACGGCACGTGCGGATTTTTGGGATGGATGATCGTCGAAATCGCTGTTGCGGAAGCGAGTTTTTTCGCAGGTTCCGATTCGTAGTGCACCTGTGAGACATTGACCGATCCGCGGTTAAAGAGCGTTGTATCGGTCGCTTCGAAACGCACGCCACCCCCAAATCTTCCGCCTTCACGGAGCCACTCTACCGGTACGAAAGGGGAGTCCTCGCCAAAACGCGCACTGATCCCGTTCAGGCGCGCTGTAAAACGGTGTTGCAATCCTTCGACAAGTGTGTCGGCTTTTTTCGCCTTTTCACCGGTGGCCATCTGCCGCATCAGAGAAACCGCACCACATCTTCAAATGGACGTCTATGCCGCGGCGGCTGTTCATTGACACGATACCCCAGCGCGATCAGATGCTGGATCTCAAAATTTTCAGTATCGATACCCAGCAGAGCCTCTACCTTCTCTTTGTCAAACCCTTCGATCGGACAGGAATCGATCTCGATCGACGCGGCTGCCATCATGATAAATCCCGATGCGATGTAAACCTGCTTCCCGCTCCAGCAGTTGATCTCTTCATCGCTCCGGGGATCGACGAAATCATGATAAACCTGAAGATACCTCTCAAAATGCTCCCCTCTGGGACGAAACTGTTCTACCACATAAGGGTTCGTCGAGCGCATGTTCTTGCGTGAAAGCAGTACCACCAGATCACTGCATGTCGTAATCTGCGGCTGATCCCAGCAGAGCGGCTTCAACTGCTCCTTCAACGTTCCGCTCTGAACAACCCGGAACTCCCACCCCTCCATACCAAAAGAGCTGGGTGCGAGACGACCCGCATCCAGGATAAAATGCAGATCCTCCTCCGTAATCTTTTTAGCGGTATCGAACAGCTTACAGGCATGTCTGAAATGGAGTGCCTCTTCAAATTGGTTTCGCATCGTTTCTCCTCATATAATGTTTTATTATAGCGAAGTAACATGTAAATTTTCCGCTTATCTACCTGTAAGTCTGTTGCAGGATTGCACTATATAAACATTAGGAGGCGTAAAGCTCAGAAAAAGTTCGCTAACATTGTCAAAAAACGAGGATCGACGATGTTGCGAGAAGACCCATGGGAGATGATCGATACGATGCAGAGTATGTTCATCTCCTCTCTCAATCCGGACGGTACGCCGCACAGCTCCTATGCACCTTTTGTCCGACAGGAACAGCACTTCTTCATCGCCATCTCACGCATCGCAAAACATGCCCGGAACCTGCTCACCCATCCTCAGGTATCGATACTTTTTATCGAGGATGAATCGAAATCGGCCAATATCCTCGCGAGAAAACGGGTCAGTTTCGATGCTCTCGCAGAAGCGGTTGCGCGGGATACCGTAGCGTTTGAAACAGCTATGACCCACTTTGAGACACGTTTTGGCGAGATGGCACAAATCTATCGCACGATGAAAGATTTTCAACTCTTTCGCATCCAGCCGATGCGGGGAAGAGCGGTATTTGGTTTCGGACAGGCATACGACTATGTGGATGGTCGTTTCGGAAACGTCGCAGTCGGCAGCGGACATCGCACCTGAAGCGTTAATCGTATCGGATGCATGATCCGGGAAGTTGGAAGTCACACAGTGATGTTTTCGATCAGCTCGATCTCTTCAGTTACGATAACGGCATCGAAACAGTAGTCACGATCCAGCCGTTTCTTCGCCATGTAGATATCGGCGGTTTTGATGATTTTCGAGAGTTTGGAGGGCGTGATGCGATAGATGGGGTCCCCCTCCCCGCTTTTGACTTCGATGAAGTGCAAAACCCCCTGCTTTTCAGCGACGATGTCGATCTCACCGAAACGCGAATGAAAATTTCGGTCGAGGATCGTATAGCCGCGATCCTGCAGAAAATCCGCCGCACGCGCTTCGCCGAAATCTCCCTTTTCTCTACTCAATAGTGACTTTCAGCGATTTGAAACGCGCCGTTTTCGTCAACTCGTCCGCTTCGTCTCCGAAAAGGAAGTTGATGCGGCTTTTGGCATGATGAAACGAAACATAGAGCGTGCCGCCGGGCAGGTTGTCGGTCAGTTTGTACTTCAGCGGTGCCGACTTGCCGTAGCGTGACTTGAGGATAATCCGCGCTTTGCCTTCTACTGTCGCGGCATCGGCACCGGAGACGAGCACGACATCTTCGGTGTGACGTTTGAGGAGCTTCGGACTCTCTTTGGTCTGCGCCGCGTTGTTATAGTGGGCGATGACACGTCCGGTTGTCAGATAGAAATCCCTGCGCTTCCCCTCGATCAGTTCACGTACCATACCCCGCATATGCCAGGGCTTGTAACGAAACGTCGCCAGACCGTCTTTGGTTCTGAAACGGTCGATGTGCAGTATCGGTGTCTCCTCTTCAAAAACAGGCCACTGCATCCCTGCGACCCGATTCGCTTCCAGCTTTTCATAGTCCGCTCCGCTGAAACGTTTGGGCACTTTCACCTGTACCTCTTGCCAGATATCACGGCTACTACTGTATTGCAAATCTTCCCCCAGCGCTTTGGCAATACCGCTGATCACTTCCCAGTCATCGGGCAGGTCGTTGTGTACCAGCGGCTGGGAGAGATGCATGCGCCTTTCGGCATTGACATAGACACCGCTCTTTTCATAAGCACTCTTGACACCGAAGACGATATCGGCATAGCGGGTGATCTCATTGTCGAAGAGTTCGTTGACCACCAGCATCTCCAGCTTTTCGAGTGCCCGGTGGATCTTGTTCTGATTGGCATGGATATGCGCGATATCCTCTCCCATGTTGAAAAGCACTTTGATCTCACCCGCATCGATCGCATTGATAATGTCCGGCGTCTTTTTCCCTTCTACCAAAGGCTTTTCATAGTCCGGGTCGTAGTAGGGCAGACACCCCATGTCGCATGTTCCCTGGACATTGTTCTGACCGCGCAGGGGCATCAACCCCGCGCCCTCTTTTCCGATATTGCCCGTCATGACGGCGAGATTGCACATGGCTGCAGCCGCATAGGAGCCGTCCAGCTGCTCCGTGATACCCAGTCCCCACAGGATCACCGATCGCTTCGTCGCATAGTTTCTGGCGATCTCTCTGATCATGTCGGTCAGATATTCATAACCGGGAACCTTTTGGAAAAATTCCGGATCGGCATACGGGTCGCTGAGCAACGCCTCTTTATAAGCCTCAAAACCTTTTGTGCGCGCTGCGATGAAAGATGCATCGTACAACCCTTCGGTCACGATGGTGTGTGCCATCATGTTGAGTATCAGCATGTTGGATTCATGCGGCATGATCGCGTTGTATTTTGCCGATTTGGCGAGGGGGATGGTTCGCACATCGAATATGGCGAGTTCCGCACCCTTCCTGACCGCTTTGATAATTTTATTGGCGACGATCGGATGCCCTTCGGTCGTATTGGATCCGATGACGATCATAAACTCCGCTTTGTAGATGTCGCGGAACGGATTGGTCGCGGCACCCTCCCCGATGATCGAACGCATCCCCTTGAGTGTGGGCGCGTGACAGACCCGCGCACAATTGTCTATATGTGGAGAATGGAGCACTTTACGTGTGAACTTCTGAAAGAGATAGGCACTCTCACAGTTGCCGCGCGCCCCGCCTATGGAAGCAAAAGCGAAGTTTCCATGCTGCATGCGCACCTGTTTGATCTTCCATCCGATCAACGCATACGCTTCCTCGAGTGAAGGGTGGATATAGCCGTTTGCATCGGGCGTATAGCGCTCCAGAGGCGCTCTGACACTTCGGGGCAGAAACAGATCGTGTCTGTCGAGAAAGGATTTTCTGATTTTGACTTTTCCCAGTCGGTTGGCGGAGGTCGCAAAATCAAACCCGTAGTACCCCTTGACACAGAGCTTTCCCTCGCTCACTTCCCCCTCTTCTCTCGCACGGACAGCGAGAATCCTGTTCTCTTCGACTTCTGCGGCAATATCACAACCCACCCCGCAGTATGTGCACACAGAATCGACAGTCATCCCCTACTCCTCGATCCGTATCATCGCCACTTTCGCTCCGGTGTCGGGAAGATTTTCGATCTCCGCTATCGCTTTGACGATATCTTTTTCACGGCATCGGTGCGTGGCGCAGAGCAGTGTTGCCTTTGTGACATTTTCACTCGGGCGCTGCAGAAATGTTTCGATCGATATGCCGTTCTCTCCCAGCACCTGTGCGATACTCGCCAGCACACCCGGTGCATCCTTTACCAGCATACGCAGGAAGTATTCGCTCTGTATCTCCTCTTTGGGAAGCAGCGTCAGGCTTTCACTCTGAAACGGCTTCTTGAAGCCCAGCATCGGAGAGCTCTGTCCCGCGCGTACAATCTCGACGATATCCGCTATGACAGCACTCGCCGTCGCATCCCCGCCTGCGCCCGGGCCGTAGTAGAGCGTCTCTCCGACACAATCACCGATGACGCTGATGCCGTTCATGACACCGTCGATCTTGGCGATCATCTGCTCCTTTCTGATCAGGACGGGATGGACACGCAGTTCGATCTTGCCGTCGATCTTTTTGGCGATGGCAAGCAGTTTGATGCTGTATCCGAACTCTCTGGCGAAGTCGATATCGTCCTGATTGACATTTTCGATCCCTTCGATCAGGATATCTTCGGGCTTCGCATCGATCCCATAGGCGATGGAAGCGAGAATCAGCAGTTTGTGCGCCGCGTCGAAACCGCCGACATCGAATGTGGGATCGGCTTCGGCATATCCCAGCTTCTGTGCCTCTGCAAGCACCTCGTCATAGCCGACACCCTCGTCGATCATGCGTGTGAGCATGTAGTTGCAGGTACCGTTCATGATCCCTTTGATAGCCGTGATCTCGTTGGCGCTGAGGCCCACTTTGAGCGCGTTGATGATCGGGATACCTCCCGCCACACTCGCCTCGTAACCGATCGGTATATCACCGGCTATCTGCTGCAGGTCGAAGCGATGGTAAGCCAACAGCGCTTTATTGGCCGTTACGACCGCTTTACCGCGGGAGAGCGCTTTTTTGAAGATTTCATAGGGCCTGTCGATACCGCCCATCAGCTCCACGACGATATCGATACTCTCATCATCGAGTATTTCGTCGACATTGTCTGTCAGGGGGATGTCAACTTTACGTTCCATCCTGAGATCTCTGACCGCCCCTTTGACCACGCTGATCTCTTTACCCGCACGCGCACTGATGAGCGCTTTGTTTTTCTGCAGTATGTTGGCGACACTCTGCCCGACCGTTCCTACACCGATGATTCCGACTCTGATCATTTGCGCTCCTCAAGCTGCTGGAGATATCTTTTGATATTTCTGGCTGCCTGTCGGGTACGCTTCTCGTTTTCGATCAAAGCGATCCGCACATATTGGTCTCCATGCTCACCGAACCCGATCCCCGGACTTACCGCCACTTTCGCTTCGGTCAGCAACTCCTTGGAGAACTCCATACTGCGCATCCCCTTCTCCAGCGCTACCTGCGGCAGTTTTGCCCAGACGAACATCGTCGATCTGGGCTTTTCGATATGCCAGCCCGCTTTTTCAAAGGCGTCACAGAGGACATCCCGGCGCTTGCGGTACTTTTCGATGATCTCCAGCTGACACTCCTGCGGACCGTCGAGCGCTACGGTAGCCGCCACCTGAATCGGCGTAAACATGCCGTAGTCGAACCACGACTTGATCTTGATCAGCGCGCCGATCAGCCTGGGGTTGCCGACGAAAAAACCGACACGCCAGCCGGCCATGTTGTAACTCTTGGAGAGTGTAAAACTCTCGACGGCGACATCTTTCGCCCCCTCAACCTCAAATATAGAGGGCGTTTTGTAACCGTCGAAAGTGATATCTGCATAGGCGATATCGCTGATGATATAAAATCTCTCTTTTTTCGCCAAAGCGACGAGTCTTTCGTAAAACGGTTTCTCCACCGTAACCGTGGTAGGGTTGTGCGGAAAGTTGACAACAACATATTTCGGTCTTGGCAGCGACTCGTTAAAGGCCCGGTCAAGGTTGGCGAAGAATGTCTCTTCGTCCAGTTCATATTTGTCATTCCACGTCAGTGGCGAGGTCACGACATTGCCTCCCGCGATGATGAAAGCATGCGTGTGAATCGGATATGCCGGTTCCGGTACGACTGCGACATCACCCGGATTGGTGATCGCCTGTACGAGGTGCACATACCCCTCTTTGGAGCCGAGTGTCGCGACCGCTTCGCTGTCCGGATCGAGGTCGACACCATATTTGCGTTTGTACCAGTTGCAGATGGCGAGCCGCAGTTTGTAGATACCTTTACTGGCCGAGTAGCCGTAGTTTTTGGGCTTTTGCGCCGTTTCCACCAGCTTGTCGACGATATGTTTGGGTGTAGGGCCGTCAGGATTTCCCATACTGAAATCGATAATATCTTCACCCGCACGTCGCGCTTTCAGTTTGATATCGTTGATTTCGGCAAAGACGTAATTGGGCAATCTGTTTATGGTGTTGAACTGTATTTCATCGAACATGTCACTTTTCCTGTTCTATTTTGGGATTTTCTTATTTTCGTTTGGAGAGAACTATGGCAAGCCCGCGCCTGAGATTTTCCAGCGTATACATGTCGCCGACTTTCATATACATAGCCTCTCCCGGTACACGTAATCTGAGATTATAGCTTTTTCTGTCTTGAGAAACGTTATCAACTACCTTGAGATAGCGATCGTAGAAGACCACCTCCGGGTGCCATCTGTTCGCTTTCGAAGAGATCAGGCGCACACCTCTTGCACCCTCTACATTGATCCAGTAGGGTTCCAGAGGCCTGGGCAGTTGCACACGTTTGCCGGCCGGAAGCTTTTTCGGGACGAGATTGAGACCGGCGATATCTACGAAATAGCGCCAGTTCGCGACAGAGTAGCGCTTGATACCTATGATATTCGCCCCCTTTCGGGCAAAATTTTCCGCCAGCATGATCGGATCGGGTGCGGTGTCGGAGTAGACCGAGACTTTATACATAAAACCGCTGCTGTCACGAATCACTTTCTGGATGTCGATCCTGCTGTAACCGAGATCGTTGAGTGCGAGACGCACCAGTCGTATGAAAGCGACCGGATGCTGCTGCCGCGTCGCGAAACTCAGCGTGATTTCCGATGTCCTGGAGAGTTTGGTGCGTATGAGATTGTTCTCCCGCAATACCCTCAAAAGTTTGAGGTAATCTACATGTCCGCGCGTATAATAGGCACGTGTATCTTTAAAGAGGATATGGATAATCTTGTTGTTCGCGATATAGCTGTTCTTTCCCGTCACATCACGGATATGGTCAAAAAGCGAAGCCGCTTGCAGTCCCGTAGCCAGAAGCAGTGTCGCAAGCAGATATCTCACCATGCCGCACCTTTGCTCAATCTTTTGAATTCACGGTTGTTGATCTCCATGATGTCACCGTTTTTATAGACGAACCGCACCGGTCCTTTTCCCCTGAACCTGTAGGAGTAGCCGTTGTTGAAAATCTCGAACTCTTTCTGCCCTACGACAATCAGCTGCGGTCTGGCAGGATTGAGATTGAGCCGCTTTCTGATCAGATAATCTTTTTTGGTATAGTCGTCGAGATAGATCACGCCCACCCAGCTCTTTTTCGCAGGCACTATGTAGAGTTTGCTTTTCGCCACACTCTTGCCGCTCTTTTTCCCTGTACTCTTTTTCACCCTCTTTTCAGCTTTCTGCTTCACCACAGCCGCTTTTTTTACCGGTTGTGCCTTTTTGGGTTCAGGCTGCTGCACGGAAGCCGCAGCGGATGCGAGCGATCCCGCCTCCGTCCTGTTGGCCTCTTCTGAAACAGGTGCCGTCTCATCGGTGAGGTTATACTCCTCCACCATCTCTCTGACCATAGCATCCAGATCCAGATCGTCCGCAGTCGCGGTATCTGCAGGCTGCTGCAGCGGCGTACGCTTCTCATTCGCCGCTGCATCTGTCACCGTTGACTGCGAAAGGGAACTTTGATTGTTGCCGTTGCCTCCCATGACAAACGGCACCGCGCGGTCACTTTGCGGCTGCGGGGGCTGCGCTTTAGTCTGCAACTGTTGCATCTGCGTCAAATCCCCACCACTTTCATCTTTCGCGGCTTCGAGTGCTTTGAGGTTCTCCTTCGCTTTCTCTACCACTTCGCTGTTCAGATCCGAAACAATCGTTTTCTGTTCCGTTTCCACACTCGAGAGATCCTCCTCTCCCCGACCGAACAGATACCAGATGACCCCGCCGAGAAGGAGAACCCCCGCAATCCATGGCATATATCTTTTCCACTCGAACTCATCCTGATTTTTGGCGGTTACAAAAAGATGCTGCTCCTCCCTGTTCCTGTTTTGGGCATAGTACTCGAGATATTTCTGGCGCAGTTCCTGCAGATCGACGGGATATTCACGCTCGAGTATCTGGATGAAACCCAGCGCCCTGACCTTATTGATATTGGTAAAATCCTCTTCCAGAAAGGCGGCGAGATCGGTTTCGTTGATGAAAGTCCTGTTCGATACCTTTTTGAGTCCAATCGACTTCAGATAGGCGACCGATTCCGCAAGGTTGGAAGGGGTTTCTGTTGCCTTTTCACCCTCCTTTTTAGTTTCAGAGGCTCTTTTGGATGCAGTGGAAGCGGTACCTCTTGTACGTCTGGCTTTTGGCCGGGAGTTCTCTTCCCCACTCTTTTTCTGCGGATTCTCTTCGTTCTTCTTTTCGTCCATATCTATCTCATCCTATCACATAATATCGCAGCAGCTACACTGACGTTGAGTGAATCGAACGCCCGTTGCATCTTGATAGCCACCTTCCGGTCACATCTGTTGATCACTTTCGCGGGCAACCCCTCTCCTTCACTCCCCATCACGAGTGCTTTCCGGGGTGCGAAACGCATCTCTCTGACATCCTCCCCGTCCATCGCGGCCGCGTAAGTCGTAAAACCGGCCTGTTTCAGTTCGTTGAGCAGTGTACCGCTGTCATGAAACAGTACCACGGGCATCTCGAAAATCGCTCCGCTGCTGGTACGTACCAGTGCTTCCAGCGGCAGCGACTTCACCCCGGTAACGATGACGGCGTCGACACCGAGCGCATAGGCGCTGCGAACGATCGCACCGATATTTCCGACATCGGTCACACCGTGCAAAACGAGCAGAAAGTCACTCTTTTTGACCGCTGCAAACGGCGTGAAACCGATATCTGCAATCTTCAGAAACATCCCCTGATGGTTCCCGCCCCGTGCCATCGCCTGTGCCTTTTTGGCATCGAGACGTATGACCGGTTTGCCGGTCGCAGCGATCTTCGAAAAAAGCTTTTTATCGATCTCTTTGGCGAGATAAACCTCTTCGATCAGTTCGGGATATCTCTCCAAAATGTATAAAAAAATTTGCTTTCCGTATACTGTCATAAATCGATTTTACTATAATAGAGTTAATCTGCGCTAAATGAGATCGTTATAGCATGCTTTGGGGGATTTTCCTGTGATTTTGGCGATGAGTCTGGCCGCCTGCTTCTTCGGAATGTCGAGTTGCATGATATCTTCGACGGTGATGACGCCCGTCTCTTTTCTGTCACTATTTAACACGACAACCCACTCCCCTTTAATAGTCTGCATCTTCAGCTCCGCCAGCACCTCTTCTGCCGGGCCTCTGAAACGCTGTTGAAAACGCTTGGTTGCCTCTTTGATCATGAAAAGCTCTCTTTTTGGATCGATGTTACAAATCTGCTCAAGCAGTTTCAGCAGTCGGTGGGGCGCTTCGTAGAGTATGGTCACATAGCCGCTGAACATCGCCTCATGCAGATCTCTCTCGCGATCTTTGCCTTTGTGCGGCAAAAAACCGTAAAAGAGAAAGCGACTTTCACAAAGTCCGCTCGATGCGTACGCCAGCAGTGCGGCATTGGCTCCGGGAAGTACGTCGTAGTCGATCGCATGACGCTGTGCGAATCGTACCAGTTCACAGCCCGGGTCGGAGACGGCGGGCATCCCCGCATCGCTGATGTAGAGCACCTCTTCTCTGGTGAAAAGTTCCGGATCGAGTTTGGAAAGGATCTCTTTTTCATTGTGTGAATGGAGCGATATAAATCTCTGTTCGGGAGGGTCGATGAGGGATTTCTCTCTGAGAAGATAGATCAGACGTTTGGTGACACGGGTATCTTCACAAAAGATCGTGGTGGCGGTGCCCAGAAGCCTGAGACTTCTGAGCGATATATCTTCGAGATTCCCGATCGGTGTGGGAATGAAGTGAAGCACAACTATTTATTCACGCTTTTTGAGCAAAAGCCCAAAAAGCTACGCTAGCACTAAGCTCTCTTCGGCAGAGTGCCCACGCGACTAGTCGCTTTTTTATATACACTATTTAAGGTTGTATTTTTTCTTAAATTTCTCGACACGTCCGGCGGCATCGACGATTTTCTGGCTGCCTGTAAAGAACGGGTGGCACTCGTTACAGATATCGATTCTCATCTCCGGTGTGTTGGACATCGTTTCGAAACTGTTACCGCAAGCGCAAGAGACTTTGCACTCCATATACTCTGGGTGGATATCTTTTTTCATGGGTTTTTCCTTCTTGTTTCCTGCATATGATAACATGATA